>NZ_JAVHZE010000078.1:0-680 GCF_040981185.1 Kocuria sabuli | reverse complement strand
TCATGATCTGAAGATTAATTTCTTCACCATCCGGATATGTCTGGCGTACAGACGTTATGCCCTTAAGCACGATAATGACTTTGCTGGGGTTGGCATTAAAAAAAATGATCACCTTTTTCATATATCACTCTATATCTCTTTGTGATTGTGTAAGGTAAGTATGTTCCAGAAGCGTGGCTCCTTTCCATTTTTTGCTCTCTTTGGGAAATAAAAGCAAGCAATATCCTGCCTTAACGTGTATGGTGGCAATCCTTTTCATTCAGGAGCAGCCTATGTCGGGACGTAAAAACTCGCAACTTCGTCGCAATTATTTAGTCAAATGTTCATGTCCAAACTGCGCTAAAGAGTCAGAGCACAGTTTCACTCGCATACAAAAGGGGGCCCAGCTTGTCTGTCCCTACTGTAGCGCTTTGTTTAAATCCTCTCAGCGTCTCTGAAGAAATACTCATACAAGAAGTGGAAGAGACGATGTTTTTCGCGGCCGCCTGACCTCAATAACACTTTACTGATTTACAAGCAGTTAGCATCGGATTGTAGACTGCTTGTGCAGTCCACGAGCCAGAAGCAACATCATCGTCAACGCGGCTGTGTGCTGATATTATTTATCGCAAAGCGTTACATTCGCAGCAGCAGGGCCTTTATCGCCGCTTACGATGATAAATTCGACTTTCTGACCTTCA
>NZ_JAVHZE010000043.1:0-1627 GCF_040981185.1 Kocuria sabuli | reverse complement strand
GCGGGACCCCCGGCCGCGAGGCGACCGGGGGTCCTGTGGGTGTGGGTCAGATGACGAGGCCGAGGGCGAGGGGGCCGATGAGGACGGTGAAGATGGTGATGAGGATGACTCCGACGATGTTGAGCACGATGCCGCCGCGGACCATCTCGGTGATCTTGACCTGGCCGGTGGCGAAGACGATCGCGTTGGGCGGGGTGCCGACCGGGAGCATGAAGGCGCAGGTGGCGGCCAGGGCGGCGGGGATCAGCAGGGTCATCGGGTCCACCCCGATGCCCACCGCGACTCCGCCCAGGATCGGGATGAAGGTCGCGGCGGTGGCGGTGTTGGAGGTGATCTCGGTCAGCAGCAGCACGATGGTGACCACCACCGCCAGCAGCAGCACGATCGGCAGCGCGCCGAGTCCGGAGACCTGGGCGCCGAACCAGGCGTCCAGGCCGGTGCCGGCCACGGCCGCGGCCAGGGACAGTCCGCCGCCGAAGAGCAGCAGCACCCCCCAGGGCAGGCCTTCTTCGGCGTCGTTCCACTCCAGGGTCATGTTGCCCTGCTTGTCCCCGGGGATCAGGAACAGCAGCACCCCGGCTGCGATCGCGACCACGGTGTCGTCGAAGAGCTCCAGCCAGGGCAGCTGCTCCCCGAGGGTGCCGATCCCGCCCAGCAGCCCGGGCACGATCCAGAAGAACGCCGCGGCGAGGAAGACTCCCAGCACGGTCTTCTCGCCCTGGCTCATCGGGCCCAGGGCGGCGATCTCCTCGTCGATGAGTTCCTTGCCCCCGGGGACCTCGTCCAGGTGGAAGCGGAAGATCACCCGGGTGATCAGCAGCCAGGCCAGCCCGATGAACACGATCACGATCGGGACCCCGAGCATCATCCACTGGGCGAAGCCCACGGTGCGGCCCAGCTCCTCGCTGATGTAGCCGGCCACGATCGCGTTGGGCGGAGAGCCCAGCAGGGTGCCCAGCCCGCCGATGGTCGCCGCCCAGGCGATCGCCAGGACCAGGGCCACCCCGAAGATCCGCACGTCGCGGTCCTCGATCACATCGCTGATCGCCTTGCCCGAGCGGATCTCCTCGGTCATCGCCGCGGACTCGGCCCGGGTGCCGGCGTTGCGGCTGTTCTCCACCACCAGGGTCAGCACGGACAGCCCGATCGGCAGCATCATCAAGGTGGTGGCGGTGTTGGAGACCCACATGGACAAGAACGCGGTGGCGATCATCAGGCCCAGGATGATCTGGCGCGGGTGGGTGCCGACCCGGGCCAGGGTCAGCAGCGCGATGCGCCGGTGCAGGTTCCACTTCTGCATCGCGATCGCGATCAGGAACCCGCCCAGGAACAGGAACACGATCGGATTGGCGTAGGGGGCGGTGACCTCGGCGACCTCCAGGGCGGTGAGCACCGGGAACAGTACGATCGGCAGCAGCGAGGTCACCGACAGCGGCATCGACTCCGTCATCCACCACACCGCCATCAGGGTGGCCACCCCGGCCACCACCCGGGCATCGGCGGAGATCTCCGCCCCGCCCAGCAGGAACCACACCAGCAGCGCCAGCACCAGCCCCAACCCCCGGTAGAGCCAGGTCCGCCCCGGCGCCCGGACCGGATCACGCTCCTGCGTCCCATGCTCGAACTC
>NZ_JAVHZE010000077.1:0-700 GCF_040981185.1 Kocuria sabuli | reverse complement strand
TCACGGTCTACGCCTGGCAAAATAGCCGGGAACGCAGATACGTACGGCTATATCCAGATAATGATCGATAAGAAATTAATTTTCGCTCATCGGTTGGCTTTTTTGTATATGGACGGTGCGCTGCCGCCGGCTGATAAGTGTGTCGATCATATCAATGGCAATCCCAAAGATAACCGATGGGACAACTTACGTATCGTTACCCAGTTTGTTAATCAACAGAACAGACACAAAGTTCGAAAAGGGGCGAAGTCCAAGCTGATTGGAGCAAACTGGTGCAAAGCTCGCGGCGTATGGCGTTCCGCTATTCGCATCAACGGGCAACGTAAAGAGCTCGGTAGTTTCCAAACTGCGGAGTTGGCTCACGAGGCTTACATGAAAGCTAAAGCTGAAATGTGTCGTTAACGCCTACACGACACCAAACCCGCCTCAGTGCGGGTTTTTTTATGTCCGAAATTCTTCGCGCCACGCTCGGCGCAATTCAACCACAGAGCCTTTCAGGGGTGAGCCATAGGGAACGGTCGGTGTGACTGTCTCTGTGGGCTGATCATTCCTGAGCGCTGGCTCACCCGCTAAAAGGAAAGTCACTATGTTCGGTATCTTTAAAAAGAAAGCACGTAAAGCTGTTGTCGAAGTTAAGAAAATGGAAAACCGCGACGCGGTTGAAGCTACGGTGTGGGGTGCTTACTCCATTGCGTATGCC
>NZ_JAVHZE010000076.1:0-700 GCF_040981185.1 Kocuria sabuli | reverse complement strand
TTAATACATCCATTTCTATTTTATTACGAGCACACCTTTGATGTATCAGATGAGTGGGATCGCTAAATTCAGCACTGACATTGATAAAATAACAACCATGAAAAGATGACGATGTGATGTCTCTGCTATTTATAGAATCATCGAGTGTATTGAAAAGCTCGCTAATAGATGGGTAACCATCCTCTACTTGAGATAAACGAGAGTTTAAAGATGCGAAATATTGTTGGTTGCAATAGTCAATGGTAGCCGCAATAAGCTCTTCTTTGCTTGAAAAATAGGTATAAAGCGTCTTCTTCGCTACACCCGATTCAGTCAATACCTGGTTTATACCAACAGCATGAACTCCATATTGATAAAAAAGTTTAAAAGCAGTTGAGATTAATAGTTCTTTCTTGTCCATAGAAGCTAAGACCTGGTTGTTGTACGGATTGAATATTGACATCAGTAGACTGACTTGTCTACTCTTAGATGAGGGAGACAGATCGGTCTCCTTTACTTTGCCGGTACTTAATTAAGAGGTTTTTACATGAAAAGTACTCCCCGTGCTCCGCATGAAATGTTTCATAAAATCTATGACTTAGTGACTATTGGCTCAGGCTCTGCTGCAAGGGCAGCGGCTAATGAAGCACGCAGATTAGATAAATCAGTAGCAATGATTGAGCAGGGGGTTGCGGGAGGCACGTGTCTGAATGTTGGCTGT
>NZ_JAVHZE010000004.1:0-264677 GCF_040981185.1 Kocuria sabuli | reverse complement strand
CATAGGCCAGGGAGGAACCGACGGAACCGGCGCCGACCACGCCGATCTTGGTGCGGGCGGGAGTGGTGGGCACGGTCTCGGGCACGGGGAGCTCCTGACGGGTTCGGCGGTTCGCGGCAGCGGACGGGACGTCCGCCTCCATCCTCGGCCTGCGGAGCCGGACGCGGAAGGCCCGGCCCGTCCGGGCGTGTCCGGCCGGGCCGGCGCGTCAACCGGTGCGGGCCGCCGAGGCCGCCGCCAGGAAGTCGCGCGCGATCGGGCCCCCGGTGATCGAGCCGAGGTCGCCGTCCTCCACGAACACCGCGACGGCGAGGTCCTCGTGCTCCGCGACGACCCACGAGTGGGTCCGGGGCGGGTCCTCGTCGCCGAACTCGGCCGTGCCGGTCTTGCCGATCGCGGTGTCCGGCTCGAGCTCCTGGAGCACGTCCAGGTGCCCGGAGGAGACGACGGCCCGCATCATGGTGCGCAGCTGCTCCGCCTCCTCGGCGGTCAGGGGGTCCTCCGGGCGGGGCCCGGCCGTGGCGTCGCCGTCGAGCAGGCCCTCGGTGGTGACCAGCCGGGGGGTGACGAGCTGCCCGGCGGCGACGGAGGCCGTCAGGTTGGCCATGGCCAGCGGGGACACGAGCGTGCGCCCCTGCCCGAACAGCGCGGCGGCGTGCTGGGCCGGGTCCTCCTCCTCCGGGAGGGAGCCGGCGAAGACGGGCACCCCGAGGTCCGTCCCGACGCCGATGCCGAGGGCCGCGGCGGCGCCGGCGAGCTCGGCCTGGCCGATACGGTCGTGCTGGTCGACGAAGGTGGTGTTGCACGAGTGGGCGATCGCCTCCGTGAGGGTGATCGGACCGGTGAACTCGGCCGGATAGGACTCCACATTGTTGATCCGCACGCCCTCGGCGGTGGTCGACGGCGGGCACTGCACGACCGTCGCGGGGGTGTCTCCTGCGCGCAGCATCCCCAGGGCCGTGACCACCTTGAAGGTGGACCCGGGCGCGTACTGGCCCAGCAGCGCGGTGGAGTAGCCCTCGGAGCCCGGGCCGTTGGCCGACGCGACGACCTCGCCCGTGGAGGGGCGGATCGCCACGATCGCGGACGGTGACTCGATCCCGGCCAGCAGCTCCTCGGCAGTGGCCTGGAGCCCGCGGTCCAGGCTCACCGCGACCGGCTCGCCGGCCTGCGCCGGCACCTCGAACAGCGGCTCGCCGGCGGACGGCTGCGCACCGTCCCCGGGCACGACCTCCTCGACGACCACGCCGGGCGTGCCGCGCAGCCGGTCGTCGAAGCGCTCCTGGACGCCGCCGCGGCCGACCAGCGCGCCGGCCTCCAGGTCGCCGCCGGCGGCCTGGAGGTCCTCGGCGGTCGCCTCGGACACCGCGCCCAGCAGGTCGGCGGCGAAGCCGCGGGAGGGCGCCAGCGGGAGCTCGTCCTCGACCACGAGCAGCCCCGGGATCGCCTGCATCTGCTGCGCGTCCAGTTCCCGGAAGTCCTCCAGCCGCAGCGGCAGGGCCTCGACGAACGCCTCCGGCCCGGCCTGCTCTACCGCCTCGGCGTAGGCGCCGGCGTCGATGTCCACGGCCGCGGCGAGCCGGCGCGCCGCCGCGGCGGGGTCCGCCCCGTCCAGCTGCGACCGGTCGATGCCCACCCGGCGGACCGGGCGCTCCGTCACCAGCGCCTCGCCGTCCGGGCCGAGGACGTCCCCGCGGTCCGCGGCCACGGTCCGGGCACGGAGGGCCTCCCCCTCCGCCAGGTCCGGCTGGACCACGCTCGGGGACCACTCCGGGACCCACTGCCCGTCGCCCGACCGGACCACGGGAAGAGTCGAGTCGTACGCCCAGTCCTGGTCCGTGCCCGGGAGGTCCCACGACCAGGACAGCGTGGCCGCGCGGCGGTCCTCCTCCCCGGTGTCCTCCACCGCGGCGACCTCGACGGCCGGGACGGCCTCCCCGAGCCGTGCGGTGACCTGTTCGTACTGCTCCTGGGCGGCCGCGCCCCCGACTCCGTCGAAGGCCAGCTCCTCGACGCTGCCGGCGCTCAGCGCGGCGGCGACCTGCTCTGCGGTCTCGCGCCCGCCGTCGGGGGAGAGCACCGCGCAGCCGCTGGTGAGCAGGCCCGCGCTCAGCGCGAGCGAGACGGCCGTCGCCGTCCGGCGGGCGGCCGGGCCGGGCGCCGGGAGCTGCGGGACGGGGAGGAACGGGAAGGTCTGCACCCGTTCAATCTAGCGGGGCGGTCCCGCCCGGGACCGGATCCGGACGTCGCGAACGGACACGGAGGGACTGGGCACGGAGGGACCGGGCACGGCCCCGGCGGCGGACGAAGCGGAGGGACCGGCGGGCGCCGTGGCTGCACGGCACCCGCCGGTCCCTCGGGCGCGCGGCAGGGGGTGCGCCGCCGCGCGCGGCGGGGCCGGTTCCCGGCCCCCTCACCACCGGGTCAGCAGTGGTACGTGTCGGTCGGCGCCTCGAAGTGGACGTCGTAGCCCTCGGGCACGCTCAGGCCGAAGGCGCCGGCCAGGCCGAGGATCTTCCGGGCGCGGGCGAGCCGGGGCAGGTCGGAGCCGTTGCGGATCTCCCCGCCGTCGGCGTCGAACTCCTGGAGGAACTCGGTGGCCCAGGACAGCTCGGACAGGGACGGGCTCAGGCCCTCGTTGACCGTGGCGGTCTGCTCGGGCATCAGGCACAGCTTGCCCGTCATGCCGAACTCCAGGGTCACGGACGTCGCCTCGGCCAGCTTCGGGCCGAGCGCCCCGACGGCCGGTCCGTCGATGGGCCCGGGCAGGTTGGCCGCCCGGGAGGCGATCGTGAACTGCGAGCGCGTGTAGGCCAGCGTCATGGGGTTCTCGCCGAAGCCGGTGTCGCGGCGGAAGTCGCCCAGGCCGAAGCCGAGCCGGTAGGTGGAGCGGGCACCGGCGATGGCCTGCAGGTGCTGCACCCCGCGGGCCGTCTCGACGAGGGCGACGATCCTCGTGTCCTTGAGCAGCTCCGCGGTGCGGGTCACGTGCTCGGGCGACTCGACCATGGCGAGCATGACGCCGTCGAGGCCGCGGACCCCGGCCAGGGCGCGGAGGTCGTCCTCCCACCACTGCGTGCCGAAGCCGTTGACGCGCACCCAGGCGCGCTGCTGCGCCCCGTGCTCGTCCTGGCAGTCCAGCCAGTTGATGACGTTGCGCCGGGCGCGCTCCTTGTCCTTGGGCGCCACGGAGTCCTCGATGTCCAGCACGACGACGTCCGCCGCGCTCGCCGCCGCGACCGCGAACCGCTCGGGCTGGGCGCCGTTGACGAGCAGCCAGGAGCGGGCGAGCTCCGGGCCGACCGCGGGCACGGCGGCCCGGGCGGTCAGCGGGGAGGAGGCGGGCGGGGTCGCCGAGGTGGTCTCGATCGAGGTGGCAGTCATGAGTGCGTACCCATTCCGTGTGGCGCAGCGTGCTGCGGTGCAGGAGCGTGCCGGGAGACCCGCGCCGGGGAGGCGGGTGCTGCCGGCGGAACCGTGACCGGTGCCGGGCCCGCGGGAACGATCGCGTCGCGGGGTCCGTCCGGTGCGTGCCCCGGACCGGGGGTCGCGAGGTGGGCGAGCCGGTCCGTGCGCGCTGGATCAACGCGCTCGGCAGGTGCGGTGACCCCACCGTAACGCAGATCACACCGGCACGCCACCCGCCCCGTGCGCGGGGCGGATCAGCTGCGGCGCTTCGTCCGGGCGGTGGCCGGCGCGGACCACGGGTCCTCGGGCCAGGGGTGCTTCGGGTAGCGCCCGCGCATCTCGGCCCGCACGTGGGCGTAGGCCCCGGACCAGAACGAGGCGAGGTCGTCGGTGACCGCGAGGGGGCGCCCGGCCGGGGAGAGCAGGTGGAACAGCACCGGCGCCCGTCCGCCGGCGACCGCGGGGGTCTCCGCCCAGCCGAAGCACTCCTGCAGCTTCACCGCGACCACGGGCCGGCCGGCGGGGTCGTCGGCCGCGGGGTAGTCGATCCGAGCCCGCGAGCCGCTGGGCACGGCGAGGCGCTCGGGGGCGAGCTCGTCGAGGCGACCGGCCTCCGGCCACGGGAGCAGCCGCCGCAGGGCCGTCGTGAGGTCCACGGAGCGGTCGCCGGCGGCGAGGGCGTCCAGCTCCGGGGCGAGCCACTCGTCGAGCCGGGTGCGCAGGGCGTCGTCGGAGACGTCCGGCCACGGGGTGCCGAGCCGGTGGTGGAGCAGCGCGAGCCGGCGCCGGAGCCCGTCGGCCGCCCCGGACCAGTGGAGCAGACCCGGGCCGCGCTCGGCCAGCGCCGCGCGCACGGCCTCGCGGGCCGCCGCGGGAGCGGGCCGCACGGGGGTCGAGGACAGCTCGATCGCCCCGAGCGCACGGACCCGCCGGGCGCTCACCCGCCCGTCCTCGTACCGGGTGCGCACCTCGTCGGTGAGCAGGTGCTCGGCGCAGCGCTCGGCGGTCTGCCGGTCGATCCCCGCCGCGGCGCGCAGCACCGCGCCGGTCCCGGCGGCGGCCTGGCCGGCCGCCCGGGTCACCTCGGCCACGGCGAGCCACTCGTGGCCGGCCAGGGCGCTCCCGGCGGGCAGGCCGGCGCGGGTCCCGGAGGCCAGCAGCCAGGTCTCGCCCGTCCTCCGGGCGACCCGCTCCGGCAGGGCCAGCGCCACGACCGCCCCGGCCACGGCCGCGGCGGGGACCTCCTCCCCCGCGGCCCGGTCCGCCGCCCCGTCCGCGGCGGCACCGGAGCGCAGCCGCTCGGCCGTCCGCTCCAGCCGCCGGGCCTCGTCGGCCCACCGGCGGGCTCCGGGGGCGCGGCCGGAGCGCAGGTCCGCGAGCAGGCGGGCGAGGTCCCCGCCGGTCGGGCTGTGGTCGTCGGAGACCATGGCCACGACCTCGGCCGCGGCGCGGGCCCCCACGGCGCGGGCGCCGTCCAGCAGACCGCGGGCCAGCCGGGGGTCCACGGGCACCGTGGCGAGCAGCCGGCCGGTGGCGGTGGCCCGGCCGTCGTCGTCGAGGGCCCCGAGGCCCTGCAGGACCCGCACGGCCTCGGCCAGCGCCCCGGCGGGCAGGGGGTCGGGCAGCGCCAGGCCCTGCCCGCCGGGCGAGCCCCAGCACGCGAGCAGCAGGGCGGCGCCGGTGAGGTCGGCGGCCGCGAGCTCGGGGGTGCGGTGGGCGGGCATCGCGGCCCAGGCCCGCTCGTCGTAGCAGCGCACGACCTCGCCGGGGCCCAGACGGGCCGCGCGTCCCGCGCGCTGCTCGGCCGAGGCCCGGGACGCCGAGACGGTGACCAGACCCGTCATGCCGCGGGCGGCGTCCCGCCGGGGCTCGCGGGAGAGCCCGGAGTCCACCACGAGGCGCACCCCGGGCACCGTCAGGGAGGACTCCGCGAGGGACGTGCTCACGACGACGCGGGGCCGGTCGCCGGGGCCGCGCCCGGACGTCGCCCGGTCCTGCTCGGCCGCCTCCACCCGGCCGTGCAGCTCGAGCACCTCGGCGCCGCGGTGCTCCTCCCGCAGCCGGCGCGCGACCTGGGCGACCTCCCACGCCCCGGGGAGGAAGACGAGGGCGTCCGTGGAGGCGTCCCGGGCGAGGGCCCGCGCGTGGGCGGCGGCCGCCGTGCGGGCCACGTGGTCGAGGAACGGCCGGGTGACGCCGCGCTCGTCGGTGCGGCGCCCGGGCGCCGGGTCCCAGCGCACCGCGAGCGGGTGCAGGGCGGCCGGGCAGTCGACGACGGGGGCCGGGCCGGGCCCGCCGAGCAGGCCCGCGAAGCGCGGCGCGTCGAGGGTCGCGGACATCGCCACGAGCACGAGGTCCTCGCGCAGCTCGCGGACCTCCGCGAGCAGGCCCACGAGCAGGTCCGAGTCGAGGCCGCGCTCGTGCACCTCGTCGAGGACCACGGCGCCCGTCCCGGGCAGCTCGGGGTCCTGCAGCAGCCGGCGCAGGAGCACCCCGGGGGTGACGAACTCCACGAGCGTGCGCTCCCCCGTGCGCCGGTCGCCGCGCACGGTGTGGCCCACGAGCCCGCCCACCGGTGTCCCGGTCAGGTGCGCCAGCCGCCGGGCCGCCGAGCGGGCCGCGACCCTGCGGGGCTGGGTGACGACCACCCGGGCGGGGCCGTCGCCGCGCGCGTGCAGGAGGTCGGCCACGAGCGGCGGCACCAGGGTGGTCTTGCCGGTGCCCGGCGGGGCCTGCACCACGGCGACGCCGCCGGCCAGCGCCGCGCGGAGCTCACCGAGCGCCCCGGCGACCGGCAGCCCGGCGCCGATCCGGGCGAGGTCGAAGGGGACGGAGCTCATCGCCCCAGTCTCCCACCGCCGCGGGGGCCGGTCGGCGGACGGCGACCGCCGCCCCGCCTGCTGCCGTCCGGAACGGCCGTGTCCCGCACGGGGAAGGCGGTCAGTCCTCGGAGTGCGCCAGGAACCCGCGCAGCACCTCGACGAACGTCTCCGGCTCCTGCGAGTGGACCCAGTGGCCGGCCTCGCGGATCGTCACCAGGTGCGTCCTGGGGAACAGGCGGCGCATGGCCGGGGAGTGCTCGTCGCGGACGTAGTCCGAGCGCCCGCCGGCGACCCAGAGCACCGGCCCCTCGTAGACGGCGTCCCCGGTGTCGGGGAAGCCGCCGATGGTGTCCAGGCTCGACCGCAGCAGCTCGAGGTTCGGCTCCCAGGAGAGGCCCTCCTCGCCGCGGCGCAGGTTCTGCAGCAGGAAGCTGCGGGTGGTGTCCCACGGGATGGGTTCCTTGAGGGCCTCGTCCGCGTCCGAGCGGCGTTCGACGGTCGTCAGGTCCACGGCCGCGAGGCTGTCCAGCAGGTGCGCGAACTCGCCCTCGCCGCCCCCGGCCCGGACGGGGGCGATGTCCACCACGACGAGCCGGGAGACCAGGTCCGGGTGGCGCAGCGCCAGCACCATGGCCACCTTGCCGCCGAGGGAGTGCCCGACGACGGCGACCGGCCCCTCCGCGGCGAAGTCGTTCCGGAGGGTCTCGGCCACGGAGTCCGCCATCTGCTCGTAGTCCACCCGCTCCGTCCACTCGGACCGGCCGTGGTTGGGCAGGTCCACCAGCAGGCTCCGGAAGTCCGGCTGGAGGTCCTTGGCGATCCGGGTGAAGTTCTTGCCCCGCCCGAACAGGCCGTGCAGGAAGACGACGGGCTCGCCGTCGTCCCCGACGGGGGTCGTGTGCAGGGTGCTCGTCCGGAGGTCAGCCATGCTCCGAGCTTAGACAGGTCCCGGCGCCGCCGTCGTCCGCCGCGGCCTGCTGGACGGCTGTCGCGGCAACTCAGGCTCCGGCGGCAGCTCCGGCTCCGGCGGGCGCCCCACGTAGACTCGGGAATGTGACTGACTCCACCCGGACCACCCGCGCCGCCCTCCCCGAGCAGGTCTCGGAGCTCTTCGACCCCGTGCAGTGGCGCACGGTCGAGGGTTTCCAGGACCTGCAGGACCTCACCTACCACCGCGGCGTGCAGCGGGACGGGGACGGCGCCGTCGTCCGCGACCTGCCCTGGGTGCGGATCGCGTTCGACCGGCCGGAGGTGCGCAACGCCTTCCGCCCGGGCACGGTGGACGAGCTCTACCGTGCCCTCGACCACGCCCGGATGAGCTCGGACGTGGGCGCGGTGGTCCTCACCGGCAACGGGCCCTCCGCCAAGGACGGGGGCTGGGCCTTCTGCTCCGGCGGGGACCAGCGCATCCGCGGCCGCGACGGCTACCGCTACGCCGAGGGCGAGACCGCCGAGTCCATCGATCCGGCCCGCGCGGGGCGGCTGCACATCCTCGAGGTGCAGCGGCTGATCCGCACGATGCCCAAGGTCGTCATCGCCGCGGTGCCGGGCTGGGCCGCGGGCGGGGGGCACTCCCTGCACGTGGTCTGCGACCTCACGCTCGCCTCCCGCGAGCACGCGCGGTTCAAGCAGACGGACGCCACCGTGGGCTCCTTCGACGCCGGCTACGGCTCGGCCCTGCTGGCCCGCCAGGTAGGGCAGAAGTTCGCCCGGGAGATCTTCTTCCTCGCCCGGGAGTACGACGCCCAGCGGATGCTCGAGATGGGCGCGGTCAACGAGGTCGTCCCGCACGCCGAGCTGGAGGAGGCCGCGATCGCCGCCGCCCGGGACGTGGCCGCCCAGTCCCCGCAGGCGGTCCGGATGCTGAAGTTCGCGTTCAACCTGCCCGACGACGGGATGGTCGGCCAGCAGGTCTTCGCGGGCGAGGCGACCCGCCTGGCGTACATGACCGACGAGGCCGTCGAGGGCCGGGACGCGTTCCTGGGCAAGCGCGACCCGGACTGGTCGGGCTTCCCCTACTACTTCTAGGGCGGTGGCCGCGATGGCCGAGCTGATCCTTCCCGATGACGCCGTGGTCCTGGACGGGCCCGTGGCCGGGGACCCGCTGCGGCTGCTGCCCCCGCTGACGCGGGTGCTGGGGCGGGAGGGCCCGGCCGTCGTGGTGCGCACGTCCGGCTCGACCGGCCGCGCCAAGCGCACGGTGCTCACCCGGGACGCCCTCGCGGCGTCGTCCATGGCCACCGCGGTGCGCACGGGTGCGGTGGGCCAGTGGCTGCTGGCCCTGCCCGCCCACCACGTGGCGGGGCTGCAGGTCCTCGTGCGCTCGCTCTACGCCGGGACGGACCCCGTGGTGCTGGACCCCGCGGCTCGCTTCACGCCGGAGGCCTTCGCCGCGGCCGCGGAGCGGCTGGAGGACCGGGTGCGCTTCACCTCCCTGGTGCCCACCCAGCTGCAGCGGATCCTGGAGCCGGCCTCCGGGGTGCGCAACGGGGACGCGGTCTCGGCCCTGAAGAGCTTCTCCGCGGTCCTGCTCGGCGGTTCCGCGGCGTCCCCACGGCTGCTCGCGGCCGCCCGGGACGCGGACGTGCGGGTGATCAGCACCTACGGGATGTCGGAGACGTGCGGCGGGTGCGTGTACGACGGCGTGGCCCTGGACGGGGTGTCGGTGCACGTCGAGCCGGACGGCGGGCGGCCCGGCGCCCCTGCGGGGCCGGGCACCGGTCGGATCTGGCTGGGCGGGGCGGTGGTCGCCGCGGGCTACGCCGGGGACCCCTGGCAGACGGCGTGGCACTTCCGCGAGGCCGCGGGGACCCGCTGGTACCGCACGGACGACCTCGGCGAGCTCTCCGCGGACGGTGTGCTCACGGTGCTCGGCCGGGTCGACGACGTCGTGAACACGGGCGGGGTCAAGGTCTCGGCGGGGCGGGTCGCCGCCGTGCTGGACCGGCACCCGGCGGTGCGCCAGTCGCTCGTGCTGGGCGTGCCCGACCCCGAGTGGGGCCAGGCGGTGGGAGCCGCCGTGGTCGCGGCCGCCGGCACCGACCGGCGGCGGCTGCGCGCCGAGCTCGCGGAGGCCGTACGCGCCGAGCACGGCGGCGCGGCCGTGCCCCGCCGCTGGGCCTGGCCCGAGGAGCTGCCGATGCTGCCCACCGGCAAGCCGGACCGGGCGGCGGTGGCCCTCCTGCTGGCCTGAGCCGGGCCAAGCCCCGGCGGGGAGCGCGCCGGGGCCGTGACACAATGGTGCGCGGCCCGGGCCCCCACCGCGGCCCGCATCGCGCGAGACGTTCCCCGACGGAGGTAGCCCGTGGCCACGCCAGCCCAGTGGATCGAGGGAGCCCGGCTCCGGACGCTCCCCATGGCCCTCGCCCCGGTCGTCGCCGGCTCCGCCGCGGCCCAGGCCCTGCACTCCTTCGACCTCCTCCGGGCGGTCCTCGCCCTGCTCGTGGCCCTCCTCCTGCAGATCGGCGTGAACTACGCCAACGACTACTCCGACGGCATCAAGGGCACCGACGACGTGCGGATCGGCCCGCTGCGCCTGACCGGCTCCGGGGCGGCCCGCCCCGGAGAGGTGAAGGCGGCGGCCCTGCTGTGCTTCGCCCTGGCCGCGGTCGCCGGCGCGCTGCTGGTGCTGCTGAGCCGGCAGTGGTGGTTCATCCCCGTGGGCCTCTCGGCCGTGCTCGCCGCCTGGGGCTACACGGGGGGCAGGACGCCGTACGGGTACCGGGGGCTGGGCGACGTCTTCGTGTTCGTGTACTTCGGGCTCGTGGCCGTGCTGGGCACGACGCTCACCCAGGCCGGCACCCTGAACCTGGAGGCGTGGATCGGGGCGCTGTCCACGGGGCTCATCGCGTGCGCGCTGCTGATGGCCAACAACATCCGGGACCTGCCCGGGGACCGGGAGGTCGGCAAGCGGACCCTGGCCGTGCGGCTGGGCGACCCTCTGGCCCGCGTGGTCTTCACCGCCGAGATCGCCGTGGCGCTGCTGCTGGTGCTGTTCCTGGTGCCCTACAACCCGTGGATGCTCATCGTCCTGCTGCTCGTGCCGCTGGCGCTGCCGCCGGTGGCCACGGTGCTGCGGGTGCAGGACCGTCGCCAGCTCGTCCCCGTGCTCAAGCAGTGCGGCGTGCTCAACGTGGGCTGGGCCGTGCTGTTCCTGCTGGCGGTGCTGCTGCGGCAGTGGCTCTGAGCCGGCCGCTCAGACCTCGCGGCCGCCCTCGCGCAGCTTCCGGTCCACGTAGGCGTCCTCGATCTCCTCGTCCTCGAGCGCCACGCGGTTGCGGGGCCGCGGCGACCGGGAGACCCACCGGTGGAGCTCCTCGCCCGCGGCGGTGTGCAGTCGCGGGAAGAACAGGTAGGACACCGCGAAGGACGCGGCCACGGCCGCGACCCCGGACAGGACCAGTCCCGCGCCCAGCCACATGCTCAGCAGGAAGACGAGCACGAGCAGACCGAACCGGAGCAGGGTGTATTTCAGGAAATTCACCCCGTCAGTCTACCGAGCGGAGCTGAGAGAACTCCCGGCGCTGAGCTGACGTCCAGGCAGCTCACCTACGATTGTCGGCATGGGCAGAGCCATCCTCATCATCGGCGCGGCCGCACTGGCCGTGGGCGTCATCGTGTACTCCCTCATCGAGTGCGCCCGGACCGACAGCACCGCCATGCGCGGTCTCCGCAAGGGGGGCTGGATCGCGGTCATCCTCCTCCTCCCGCTGCTCGGTGCCCTCCTGTGGCTGTTCATGGGCCGCCCCCGGGGCACCGCGGGATCCTCCGGGCCCGTGCGCGGGAAGGGCCCCGACGACGACCCCCAGTTCCTGCGCAACCTCGAGCAGCGCCGTCGGCAGCAGGAGCAGGCCGAGAAGCTGCGCCGGTGGGAGGAGGAGCTGCGTCGCGGCGGCGGGCCGGCCGGCGGGGCCCCGGACCAGGACGGTCCCGGGGACGACCCCTCGGACGGGCCCTCCCCAGGCCGTGCCGACGACCCGTCCGACGACTCCCCCGGGACGAACCGCCCGCCGCGCGAGTGACCCCGGGGGCGCCCGCGCGCCCCGGGGTCACCGGGTGCGCGAGTCTCCGGTGGCACCCCGGACCGGTGCCGTCCCGCGCGGGCCGGCATCCTGTGCGTGCTGCCCGCCGTGGCACGGAGCCCTCCCGCGCGGCGGGCCGGAGCCCGTGGAGAAGGCCGCGGCCCGCGCCGACGGTCGTCGGTGCGGGCCGCGGCGCGGGTGCTGCGGGTAGGGGCTGGGGGCGGCTCAGACCCCGGCGTAGGAGTGCAGTCCCGCGAAGAGCGTGTTGACCACGGTGAAGTTGAAGACGATGCACAGGTACCCGGCGATCGACAGCCACGCCGAGCGGGTGCCGGTCCAGCCGCGGGTGGCGCGGGCGTGCATGTAGGCGGCGTAGACCACCCAGATCACGAACGTCCAGACCTCCTTGGTGTCCCAGCCCCAGTACCGGCCCCACGCCTGCTCGGCCCAGATGGCCCCGGCGGCGAGGGTGAAGGTCCAGAACGCGAAGCCGACCGCGTTGAGCCGGAAGGACAGGTTCTCCAGCGCCTGGGCGGACGGCACCATCCGCAGGAAGTCCATGCGGGGGGCCTCCCCCGCCAGGATCGCCCGCTCGCGCCGGGCCTGCAGCAGCTGCAGGACGGCCATGGCGAAGGTGATGGTGAACACGCCCGAGGCCGCCACGGCGATGGACACGTGGATCACCAGCCACCAGGACTGCAGGGCCGGCTGCAGCGGTCCGACGGGGGTCGGGAAGCCGATCGTGGCCGCGCAGAGCATGATCACCACGAGCCCGGACACGAGGGTCCCCACGAAGCGCAGGTCCCGGGCCAGCAGGGCCAGCAGGTACACCCCCGCGACGACCAGGGCGCCCGTGGTGCAGAACTCGTACATGTTGCCCCAGGGGACGCGACCGGCCGCGAAGGCCCGGCTCAGCACGGCGGCGGTGTGGACGAGGAAGGCCAGGACCATGACGGCCACGGCCACGCGGGCCGCGGGGCGGCGCTGCCCGGTGTAGCGCATCTGCTCGTCCGCGACGTGCCCGGCCAGGGCGGACTGCGCGCCCGTTCGGTAGCCGCGCCCGCGGTGGCCCGTCCCGTGCCCGGCCCGCGCGTCGGCGGGCTCGGAGGCCTCGTGCGATCCCGCCCGGGCCGCGGCGCCCACGAGCTCGCGCTCCCCGTCCGCCGCCGTGCCGCGCAGGGCCTTGGAGTGGGAGGCCATGTCCCACGCGAAGGCGACGAAGCCGACCAGGTAGGTCATGGCGGCCAGGAGCATGAACAGCTCGCTCCACGCGCCCAGGGTCTCGTTGACAGGCATGGCCCTATCCTCTCACTCGTTGCCGGGCCGGTTCGCGGCCGGGTTGGTGCCGGCGGCCGCGGTCGCGGCGCCGCCGATGGTGCCGGTGGTGCCGGAGGTGGTCTCCCGCACGCCGGCGGACTCCCACTGCCCGGTCCACAGCTCGCCCAGCCGCTCGGCCTCGGCCGAGAGGCGGGGATCCTCGCCGCGGGCCAGCAGCCCGTACTCCAGCACCGTGCCGGGCCGGCCGTCCTCGTCGGTGCCCTCGGCCGCCCGCACCCAGACGCGGCGGCGGGAGATGAACAGGGACATCAGCAGGCCCGTGAACGCCAGGACGAAGGACACGAAGGCCCCCGTCTTGCCGGGGTCGTAGTGGATGTCCAGGCCCACGTAGCGCTTGACGTCGAGGAACTCCACGGTGCCCCTGCCCTCGGGCAGCTCGTACACCGGGTCCGTGGCGTCGAGGGAGATGGCGCCGTTCTCGTTGGTCATGGCGTTGAGCTCGGTGAGCTGCTCGACGTCGAGCACGTACACGTTCTGCGGGGCGCCCGTGTCCAGCCCCAGGTCCCCGTGGTAGGCGGAGAGGATCAGCCGGGGGTTGGCCAGGCCGGGGTCCACCGAGCGGGGCATCTCCCCCTGTCCGCCGACGGCGGTGGGCAGGAGCAGCCCCACGAAGCCGAGCTGGTCGGGGCGGGCGTCGGGGACCTTGAGCACGAGCGAGGAGGTGTACACGCCGTCGGAGGGGACGGTCACCACGGGGCCCTCGAAGGCGACGTCGCCGTTGCCGTCGGTCACCCGGACCACCGGGGCGTAGCCGTTGCCCACGAGGTAGCTCTTCACGCCGCCGACGTTCAGCGGCTGGTTCACCTTCAGCACCTCCTCCCGCGGCTCGGCGCCGGGCTCGTCCTGCACCGTGACCTCGGCGGTGAAGTCCAGCGGCGCCCCGTAGTTGCGCGGGTCCGTGGTGTCCCGGTTGAACTCGGCCTCGAAGCGGTCCAGCCGGACCGAGAACGGCTCGAGCCAGTCGGCGTCGTAGTTGGTGCCGGGGGTGAAGGAGTCGTAGCCGATGAGGGTGTTGACGAAGGACTCACCCTCCACGACCACCCGCTGGCCCTTGTAGCCGAACAGGGAGCCGACGGCCACGGAGACCAGCACGCCCAGCAGCGCGAGGTGGAAGACGACGTTGCCGACCTCCTTCCACATCCCGCGCTCGGCGGCGACCGACGGGGCGGCCGTGCCGGCGTCCCGCACCGCCACCCGGTAGCCGCGCTTGCGCAGCAGCCGGGCGGCGTCGGCGACGACGTCGTCGGGGGCGGGGGCCGGGGCGCCGTCGCGCCCGCCCAGGAGCAGCGACCGGTGCTCCGGCAGCCGCTCGAGCCGCCGCGGGGTCCGCGGGGGCTCGGCCCGCCACGCGCGCCAGTGCTTGGCCGCGCGCGGGAGCACGCACCCCACGAGGGAGACGAACAGCAGGATGTAGATCGCGGAGAACCACGCCGAGGAGAAGACGTCGAAGAACTGGAGCCGGTCCAGCCACTCCCCCAGCACCGGGTTGGTGTCGAGGTAGTCCTGGACGGCCGTCGGGTCCTGGATCCGCTGCGGGAAGATCGAGCCCGGCACCGCCGCGACCGCCAGCAGCAGGAGGAGGAACAGGGCGGTGTTCATCTTCGTCAGCTGGGTCCAGGCCCACCGGGCCATGCCCAGGGGCCCGAGCGCCGGGAGCTCGGCGTCGGGGGTGCGGTTCCCGGACGGCTCGGAGGCCGCGGCGGGGCCCGACGACGGGGGCGCTGAGGTGCTCATGGCGGCCTTTCGGTGGTCGGGGCGGGGTCCGGCGGCGCTCAGATCGGCATCACCCAGTCGGTGACGAGCTCGGCCTGCACCCACGAGACGAACGCGGTCCACGCGCCGGTCATCATGAGCAGCCCCACCAGGACGAGGAGCCCGCCGCCGGCGCGCTGGAGGGTGAGGCGGTGGCGGCGGAAGAAGCCCATGGCGCCCATGCCCCGGCGCAGGGCCAGGGCGAGGAGCAGGAAGGGCACGCCCAGGCCGAGGCAGTAGGCCACCGTCAGGACGGCGGCCTTCCCGGTGGAGGCGCCGTCCACGTACACGAGCGCCTGCACCGCCGCGAAGGTGGGGCCGATGCAGGGCGCCCAGCCGAGGCCGAAGGTGACGCCGAGCAGCGGGGCGCCCCACAGCCCCGGCGGCGGGCGGCGCTCGATCTTGCGGTCGCGCTGGAAGAAGGACACCCCGCCGAGGAAGACGACGCCCATGAGCACCACGAGGGCCCCGAGGACCACGGTGATCCAGCCCTGCCCCAGGAACCAGGCGTAGGCGCCCAGCTGGGCGAGCAGCACCGACATCAGCAGGAACACGGTGGAGAAGCCGAGCACGAACAGGGTGATCCCGGCCAGCACGCGGCCGCGGCGCTGCTCCTGCAGGTCCGCCCCGGTCAGGCCCGTCACGTAGCCGAGGTAGCCCGGGACCAGGGGCAGCACGCACGGGGAGGCGAAGGAGACCAGCCCGGCGAGCAGCGCCACGGGCAGGGCGACGAGGAGGGAGCCGTCGAGGACGATCTCGGCGAACGGGTTGCCGGCCGTCATGCCGCTTCGGCCACCGTGTCCTCGAGGAGGGTCTCCAGCACGGAGCGCTCCGCGATGCCGAGGATGCGCGAGGCCACCCGGCCCTGGGCGTCGAGCACCAGGGTGGTGGGCACGGCCTGCGGGGGCACGTAGGCGCTCAGGGCCATCAGGACGCCTCCGCCCTTGTCCTCGAAGGAGGGGTACGGGATCTCGAAGGTGCGCTCGAACGCCTCGGCGGTGGCCCGCTCGTCGCGCAGGTTCACGCCGTAGAAGGCCGCCTGCCCCTCGAAGCGCCCGGCGAGCTCCCGGAGGTCGGGGGCCTCGACCCGGCACGGGGCGCACCCGGCGTACCAGAAGTTGAGCAGCGCGGGGGCCCCGCGCAGCTCCTCGGCCGAGACCACGGTGCCGTCGAACAGGGTGCCCTCGAACTGCACGGGCTCCCCGCGCTCGGTCGGCGCGTACTCGGTGACGGTGCCGTCGCCGGCGATGTAGCCCTTCCGGTCCCCCGCGTTCGCCTGCTGGGCCAGCGAGTCCTCCTCGGTGCACCCGGCGAGGGCGATCCCGAGGACGCCGAGGCCCGCGAGCGAGAGCACGCGGCGGCGGGACGGACGGGAGGAGGGCGAGGGACGGGAGGTCACGGACGGATCACCTGGTGCTCTGGACGGGACGGGGACGGCGGCGGCGCCCCGCCATTATGAACCGGGAAGCTGGTTGACCCCTGAATAGAAGACGGCGGCGGGCTCCTGGTACTCCACCCGGGGCGGACGCCCGGAACCGAGGTCCTCGAAGACGAGCGACGTCAGGGAGGCGAGGTTGCACTGCCGCCGGCGCGGGTCGTGCGGCAGGGGGCGTCCCTCGGCGGAGAGCCGGGTGAGCCAGATCGGCAGCTGGTGGGAGACCAGCACGGCCTCGGCGCCGTCCCCGCCGCGCTCCACGGCCGTGCGCCCTGCGTCCAGCACGGCCTCCACCATGCGCGCCACCTGACGGCGGTAGGGCTCGCCCCAGGAGGGGCGCAGCGGGTTGCGCAGGTGCGGCCAGTGGCCCGGTTTGAGCAGCTCGAGGGCGTCCACGTGCAGGCCCTCGAAGTGGTTGTGGGCCTCGATGACGCGCTCGTCCGGGTGCACCGGCAGGCGCAGCTCCCGGGCCACGGGCGCGGCGGTCTCCCGCGCCCGCTGCAGCGGGGAGGAGACGAGGTGGACGATGCGCGAGCCGTCGTTCACGCGGCGGGCGAGCTCGGCGGCGGCGGCCTCGGCCATCCGCGCGCCCAGCTCGGTGAGGCCGTAGCTGGGGAGCCGGCCGTAGACGATGCGGTCCGGGTTGAGGACCTGGCCGTGGCGCAGCAGGTGGACGGTCGAGGAGGGCATGGCCCCCATGATCCCAGACGGGCGCGCCGGCCCCAAAAGCGGGTTCCGCTCAGCCGGCCAGGCGCTCGCGCAGGAGCCGCGTGAGCCGGCGCTCGTCGATCTGCCAGAAGTCGCGCGGGACGCCGTCGACGAGCAGCACCGGGATCTCCTCGGCGTGGCGGCGGGCCAGCTCGGGGTCGTCGTCGACGTCGACCTCGGCCCAGCCCAGGCCCAGCGCGGCGGTGACCCGGTGCACGGAGTCCCGGGCCGCCTCGCAGAGGTGGCAGCCCGGCCGGGTCAGCAGGGTCACGGCGGGAGGAGTCGGGGAGCTCATGGGTCCATGCTACGGCCGTGCGCGCGGCCCGCCCGTCCCGGGGAGCCGGCCCGGAAACGCCGCGGGGCCGCCGTCCCCGGGAGGACGGCGGCCCCGCTGCGGTGTCAGCGCCGGGTCACTTCTTGTTGCGGCGCTGGTGACGGGTCTTGCGGAGAAGCTTGCGGTGCTTCTTCTTGGACATACGCTTGCGGCGCTTCTTGATCACTGAACCCATAGGATCCCTCGCATCTTCATGTCTCGGTGGTGTTCCCCGTGAGCTCCGCGCGACAGGCGGGAACCGGGGTGCCGGCCTGTGGACGGTGACGGCCGGGCAAACGTTCACTGACACCCTACCGTCTCAGGGGGAAATTGCTGTATTCGGTCCGGCCGGCGGGGCCTCAGGCGCTGCGGGGCACCTCCGCCGGGCCGTCGCCGGGCTCGTCGGCGACGTGCGCCGGCAGCCCGCCCGCGGCGGCCGGCGGGGCGAGCTCGGCGGGCGCGTCCGGGGCCGGGCCGGGGGTGCGCTGCTCCTGGTCCGGGTCCACGCCGGCCTCGCGGTACTGGTACTCGATGTGCTCGGCCACCAGGCGGGCGGCGAGCTTGCGGTCTCCGCCCGCCACCGCGGAGTAGATCGCCTGGTGCTCGGCGCGCAGCCGCTCCGAGGTGGCGCTCCACAGGGGCACGTGGCCCACCAGGGCCATCGTGTACTCGTAGATCGAGTCCCGCAGCGAGGACATCAGGGCGGAGACCACCGAGTTGCCCGCGGTCTTGCACAGGGCGATGTGGAAGCTCACCTCGAGGTGGTGGAACTCCTTGAGGGAGAGGTCGTCCCGGGCCATCTGCTCGAGCAGCGCCCGCAGCTCGGCCATGGCCGGGTGCCGCGGGTCGGAGCGCTCGAGCGCCCAGGTCTCGAGCAGCACCCGGGTCTGGACGATGTCCCGCAGGGGGTAGTCCGAGGTGGCCATGTGCAGCTGCAGGGCGGGGCCTGCGGACGCCGCGGGCTCCCGGACCAGCATGGGCAGGATCGACTTGCGCGGCCCGTCGAAGAGACGGACGATCCCTTGCGCCTCCAGGGTCTTGAGCGCCTCCCGCATGTTGTTGCGGGACACGCGGTGGATGGCCGCGAGGTCGCGGTCCGAGGGCAGTTGTTGGCCCAGCACGAGATGGCCGTCGAACAGCTCGTTCTCCAGCCACTGCAGGACCTGTCGATGCGTTGCCATAGTCTCCAGGGTAGGACCACCGCGGTCCTCCGGGGGACGATCGCGGGTCCGGACGTGTCGGAAGTGCGGACGGGGAACCCGTGCCGGGTCCGGCAGGACCCGGCACGGGTCAGATGAGGCCCTGCGCCATCATGGCGCCGGCCACCTTGACGAATCCGGAGATGTTGGCCCCGGCCACGTAGTTGCCGGGCATGCCGTACTCCTCGGCCGTCTCGGCGCACCGGTCGTGGATCGACTTCATGATCTGGCCGAGCCGCTCCTCCGTGTACCCGAAGGTCCACGAGTCGCGGGACGCGTTCTGCTGCATCTCCAGGGCGGAGGTCGCCACGCCGCCGGCGTTGGCCGCCTTGCCCGGACCGAAGAGCACGCCGGCGTCCTGGAACATGTGCGCGGCCTCACCGGTGGAGGGCATGTTGGCGCCCTCGGCCACGGCCAGCACGCCGTGCTCGAGCAGCTTCTTGGCGTGGGAGCCGTCCAGCTCGTTCTGGGTGGCGCACGGCAGGGCCACGGTGCCGGGGACGTCCCACACGGAGCCCTTGGCGATGAACCGGGCCCGTCCGCCGCGGCGCTCCGCGTACTCCGAGATCCGGCCGCGCTCGACCTCCTTGATCTGGCGCAGCAGCTCCAGCTCGATGCCGTCCGGGTCCACCACGTAGCCGCCGGAGTCCGAGGCGGTGACCACCGTGGCCCCCAGCTGCTGGGCACGGGCGATCGCGTAGGTGGCCACGTTGCCGGAGCCGGAGACGAGCACCGTCTGCCCGTCGAAGGACTGCCCGCGGGTGCGCAGCATCTCCTCGGCGAACATGACGGTCCCGTACCCGGTGGCCTCGGTGCGCACGAGCGAGCCGCCCCAGCTCAGCCCCTTGCCGGTGAGCACGCCGGACTCGTAGCGGTTGGTGATGCGCTTGTACTGGCCGAACAGGTAGCCGATCTCGCGTCCGCCCACCCCGATGTCACCGGCCGGGACGTCCGTGTACTCGCCGATGTGGCGGTAGAGCTCGGTCATGAAGGACTGGCAGAAGCGCATGATCTCCGCGTCGGAGCGGCCGCTGGGGTCGAAGTCCGAGCCGCCCTTGCCGCCGCCGATCGGCATGCCGGTGAGGGCGTTCTTGAAGATCTGCTCGAAGCCCAGGAACTTCACGATGCCGAGGTAGACGGACGGGTGGAAGCGCAGTCCTCCCTTGTACGGCCCCAGCGCGGAGTTGAACTCCACGCGGAAGCCGCGGTTGATGTGCACGCGGCCCTGGTCGTCGGTCCAGGGGACGCGGAAGATGATCTGGCGCTCCGGCTCGCAGATCCGCTCGAGCACCGCGGCGTCGAGGAACTCGGGGTGCCGGGCGACCACGGGGCCGAGGGAGTCGAAGACCTCGTCCACGGCCTGGTGGAACTCCACCTCTCCGGGATTGCGGGCCAGGACAGCCTGGCGGATGGGGTACAGGTCCTCGTGCATGGTGCTCCTTCTTGAGGTCGGACCGGTCACCGCCGCGGGTGCCGGGGGCGGCGGCGCAGACCGGAGAGAGTGGAGAGGATGTCCGCCGCCCGCGCCCCGGCTCCCCGGTTCGGGCGCCGGGACGTCCCTCCGACGGGCGGTGCGGACGCGGACGGCCCGGACCCGGCTGGTTCGGACATCGGCAGCTCCGGACCGGGTTCCACGAGGGCCGGGACGGCCGCGGGCTCCGGGACGGCGGCCACGACGGCCTCCGGCTCGCCCGGCACAGCGGCGTCCGGCTCGCGCACCGCGACCGCGGCGGTCCCGGTCGTCACGACCGGTTCCGTCGCCGTGGGCTCCGGCGCGGCCCGCTGCTGGACTGCGTCGCCGGCGACCTCGTGGATCCACCGGGTCACTTCGGCGAGGGGCTCCGGCCGCACGGCGTACAGACGCCGCTGTCCTTGTGCCTCCATGGACACCATACCGGCCTCGCGCAGGATCTTCAGGTGCTTCGAGACGGTGGGCTGGGAGACCCCCAGCTCGTCCACGAGATCCCCCACCGGTCGCTCGCCGTCCTTGAGCACGGTGAGGATCCCCCGCCGGGTCTTGTCGGCGATCACCGCGAACACGTCGTTGTTGCCCATCCGATCACTGTAGGCGCGATGCCGCGCGGTGCCCGGCAGCGGCACGTCCCCGCTCTCGCGCGGGCCGGCGGAGTCCGGGCGCGGGTCGCTCAGTCGAACCACGGGTCCAGCCCCCACTGCGGGAAGATCTCCTTGCGGGTGGCCATGATCGTGCGGTCCGTCTCGTCGTTGGGGTCGAACCCGATCTCCCAGGAGCGCCACCACAGGTCCACCTCGTCGCCCATGACGCGCGGCGCCTCGAGGCCGTAGCGCTCGAGCACGTGGTCCCGCCACGGCTGCGGCACGGCCGTGCGCACGTCGAGCGGATGGCCGGCGGCGACCCCGACCAGGTGCGCCCACGACCGGGGCACCACGTCGTGGCAGTTGTACCCGCCGCCGCCCGTGGCGATCCACCGGCCCTCGCACAGCTCGTCGGCCAGCCCGGCCAGGGCGACGGCGGTCTGCCGCTGGGCGTCCACGCTGACCCGCAGGTGGGTGAGCGGATCGGAGAAGTGGGAGTCGCAGCCGTGCTGGCTCACCACGACCTCCGGCCCGAACTGGCGCAGCAGCGGCGGGACCACGGCGTCGAAGGCCCGCAGCCACATGGAGTCGTCGGCGGCGGCGGGCATGGCGACGTTCACGGCGTAGCCCTCCGCCTCGCCGCGGCCGGTCTCGTTGGCGAAGCCCGTGCCCGGGAACAGGGCCATGCCCGTCTCGTGCAGCGAGACGGTGAGCACGCGCGGGTCGTCGTAGAAGATCGACTGGGTCCCGTCCCCGTGGTGGCCGTCGACGTCCACGTAGGCCACCCGCCGCACGCCCTGCTCCAGCAGGTGCTGGATCCCCACGGCGCAGTCGTTGTAGATGCAGAAGCCGCTGGCCTTCTCCGCGTGGGCGTGGTGCATGCCGCCCCCGAAGTTCACGGCCCGCACCGCGTCCTCCGCCAGGAGGGCCGCGGCGGCCTGGTAGGTGCCGCCCACGAGCCGCGCGCTGGCCTCGTGCACCCGCGGGAAGGCCGGGGTGTCCTCGGTGCCGAGCCCGCACTCGGGGATCTCCAGCGTGGGATCGGCGCCGACCGCCCGGACGGAGTCCAGGTAGTGCTGGGGGTGGACGAGACGGAGCACCTCGTCCGGCACGACCTCCGGGGCCTCCACCGTGACGTTCTCCCGGCGGTCCAGGCCGAACTCCTGGACGAGGCGGTACGTCAGCTCGAGCCGGGACGGGTGCATCGGGTGGTGGTCCCCGAAGTTGTACTCGAGCAGGGCGGGGTCCCAGAACAGTCTCGTGGGGTACGGGGCACCGGGCCCGGATGTAGCAGGAGTCACACGGCCATTGAACCACTCGCGGTGCCGTCCCGCCCCCGCGGGCCCGGCGCCGCCGCCCTTTGTGTCCGCCCGGCCGCCCGGACGGGGCCCGGGCGGACCGGCCCGGGACAGGTCACCGGAGGCCACGGCTGCCCCGGCGGCCGGCGGGGTGGGCGCGTCCGTCACGACCGGCCCGGTCCCGCACCCGGACCCGCCGCAGGCCTCCTTCCAGGGCACGGGCACCACCGGCACCCGCCGTGCCGCCCGCCGTGCGGGCGCGGGTGGAATACTGTGGCGGGTCGAGGCACGCGCCGCGGCCGCTGCCGCCCGGCCCGGGCGGTCCGGGCACGGGAGGAGGAGCGATGAGCACGCAGCACAAGCCCTGGTTGCCCCAGGAGGAGCGCGGGCGCTTCTGGCTGCTCACCTCCCTGCGCGATCTCGTGGACCGGATCGCCCAGTCCTCCCCCGCCCGGCTGGCCCTGATCGTCTTCGCCGTCGTCGTGGCCGCCTTCTCGTTCCTGCTGTGGCTGCCCGTCTCGTCCGCCCCCGGGGTGGACACGGAACTGGAGGACGCGGTGTTCACGGCCACGTCCGCCGTCACCGTCACCGGGCTGACCACCGTCCCGACCGGCACGCACTGGTCGTTCTTCGGCCAGTTCGTGATCATGATCGCGATGCAGATCGGCGGGCTGGGCACCCTGACCATGACGTCGATCCTCGCGCTGGCGGTGGGGCGCAAACTCGGTCTCAGGTCCCGGCTGCTCACCCAGGAGGCCCTCAACATCGGGCGCCTGGGTGAGGTCGGCTCACTCCTGCAGATCATCGTGATCACGTCGGTGAGCATCGAGGCGGTGCTCGCGGTCGTCCTGACGGTCGGGTTCCTCCTCGAGGGCCAGCCGATCCTGACCGCCCTGTGGCACGGCATCTTCTACGCGATCTCGGCGTTCAACAACGGCGGCTTCGTCCCCAACGAGGCCGGCCTGGAGCCCTACTCGACCTCGTGGCTGATCGTCGTGCCCATCGCCCTGGGCGTGTTCATCGGCTCGCTCGGCTTCCCCGTGGTCCTGGTGATGCGGCAGGTGGGCCTCCGGTTCTCCCGCTGGAACCTCAACACGAAGCTGACGGTCACGACCACCAGCGCCCTGCTCATGATCGCGTGGCTGCTCTACGCCGCGTTCGAGTGGTCCAACCCGGACACCCTGCGGGACCTGCCCGTGGGGGAGAAGCTCTTCCACGCGTTCTTCGCCTCGGTGAACATGCGCTCCGGGGGCTTCGCGCTCGTGGACACCAACAACGAGCAGTCGGTGACCCTGCTCCTGACCGACGCCATGATGTTCGCCGGCGGCGGCGCGGCCTCCACGGCCGGCGGGATCAAGGTCACCACGCTCGCCGTCGTGTTCCTCGCGATCGTCGCGGAGGCCCGCGGCGACCGCTCCGTGATCGCCTTCTTCCGCACCATCCCGGAGGACGCGCTGCGGATCTCGATCTCCGTGATCATGATGGGCGCCACGATCGTGCTGGTGGCCTCCGCGGCGCTGCTGATCGTCTCCGACGCGCCCCTGGACCGGGTCCTGTTCGAGGTGATCTCCGGCTACGCCACCTGCGGGCTGAGCGTGGGCCTGTCCGGCGAGCTGCCGCCGGAGGGCAAGTACGTGCTCTCCGCCACCATGTTCGTGGGCCGCATCGGCATCACCACCGTGGCCGCCGCCCTGGCCCTGCGCTCGCGCCGCCGTCTGTACAACTACCCCGAGGAAAGGCCGATCATTGGCTGACCGTTCGTCCCACAGCGTTCCCGTCCTGGTGATCGGCCTCGGCCGCTTCGGCACGGCCACCGCCCTGCAGCTGGCACGGCAGGGCCGGGAGGTCCTGGGCGTGGAGCGGGACGCGCACCTGGTGCAGAAGCTCTCGGGCCAGCTCACCCACGTGGTCCAGGCCGAGGCCACCGACATCGACGCCCTGCGCCAGCTCGGCGCCGCCGAGTTCGACTCCGCGGTGGTGGGCGTCGGCACGTCCATCGAGTCCAGCGTGCTGATCACGGCGAACCTCGTGGACCTCGGCGTGAGCAGGATCTGGGCGAAGGCCATCACCCCCTCCCACGGCAAGATCCTCTCCCGGATCGGCGCCCACCACGTGATCTTCCCGGAGGCCGACGCCGGCCGGCGCACCGCCCACCTCGTCTCGGGCCGGCTGCTGGACTACATCGAGTTCGACGACGACTTCGCGATCGTCAAGATGCACCCCCCGCGGGAGGTGCAGGGCTTCACGCTGGGCGAGGCCAACGTGCGCTCCAAGTACGGCGTGACCGTGGTGGGCGTGAAGTCGCCCGGCGAGGACTTCACCTACGCCCGCCCCGAGACGAAGGTGACCTCCCGGGACCTGCTCATCGTCTCCGGGCACGTGGACCTGCTCGAGCGCTTCGCGGCCCGGCCCTGAGCCGGCCGGTGCCCCGCCAGGACGGCGGGGCACCGGAGACGACGGCGCGGCCCCGGGCTGCCCCGGCCGGCGCGGTCCGGACCGGCTCAGCCGGCGCTGAACTCCCGGGTCAGCTCCGCGGAGCGGTCGGCCGAGGCGCGGGCGGCGGCGGCGACGAGGTCCTCGAAGCCGTTCTCCTGGAAGGTCGTGATGGCCCGGTCCGTGGTGCCCTTGGGGCTGGTGACGGCCTTGCGCAGCGCGGCGGGGTCGGCCCCGGCCGGGCGCAGCAGCTCGCCGGCCCCGGAGACGGTCTCCTTGGCCAGGACGCGGGCGACGTCGGCCGGCAGGCCCATCCGCTCCCCCGCGTGCTGCATCGCCTCGGCCAGCAGGAACACGTAGGCCGGGCCGGAGCCGGACACGCCGGTCACGGCGTCGACCTGCTCCTCGGGGACCTCCACGACGGTGCCCACGGCCTCGAGCACCCTGCGCACGGCCCGGGTCTGCTCGGGGGTGGTCGCGGTGCCCGGGGTCACCGAGACGACCCCGCGGCCCACGCTCGAGGGCGTGTTCGGCATGGTCCGCACCACGGGCTGCCCGGCGGGCAGGACCTGCTCGAGCGCCTCCAGCGAGATGCCGGCGGCCACGGAGGCCACGACCGTGCCAGGGCGCAGGGCCGGGGCGATCTCCCGGGCGAGGTCCAGGATGCCGACCGGCTTCACGCCGAGCAGCACGACGTCGGCCTCCCGGGCGGCCCGGCGGTTGGCCTCGGGGTCCTCCCCGGTGACGTACGCGCGCACGCCCGTCTCCTCCCGGAGCGGGCGCGCGCTGTCCTCGGAGCGGACGGTGGCCCGGATCTGCTCGACGGGGACGCCGGAGGCCAGCACCCCCCGCAGGATGGATCCGTTCATGGAGCCGCAGCCCAGGAAGGCGAGCACAGGGGTCATGGTCGGTGGAGTCCTCTCGAAGCAGGGGTGGGTCGGGTCCGGGCGGACGTCAGCCGGCCGGGGCGTCGTCGGGCAGGGTCGTGTGGCGGCGCGCGAACTCGAGCGACTCGGCGAGCCACTCGGTGCGCTCCTCGGTGCTGCTCGAGCGGCGGGTCGAGACCTCCACCCCGATGATGCCCTGCCACCGGGTCGAGGCGAGGTGCTCGAGGGACTCGGCGACCGGCTGCACGCCGTGTCCGGGCAGCAGGTGCTCGTCCGCGGTGGTCTCCCCCGAGCCGTCGGTCAGGTGCACGTGGCCGAGGCGGGGACCGAGCTCCTTGATGGCGGCCAGGGAGTCCATCCGAGCGGTCGCGGCGTGGGAGAAGTCCCACGTCACCCAGTCGTAGTCCTGGCCCAGCGGGCTGTAGTGCGGGGCGTAGACCACGGTGTCGCGCCCGCGCACCCGCCAGGGGTACATGTTCTCCACGGAGATCTTCACGCCCGTGGCCTGGGCGACGACGCGCACGCCCTCGACGAAGTTCGCGGCGTACCGGCGCTGCCACCGGAAGGGCGGGTGCACGACGACGACGTCCGCGCCGATCTGCTCGGTGAGCGCCGCCGCCATCTGGATCTTGGTCCACGACTTGCCCCAGACCTGCTGGGTGAGCAGCAGGGTGGGGGCGTGGATCGTGGAGATGGGCAGCTGGTGGCGCTGCACGAGGTCCCGCAGCTGGTGGTTGAGCTGGCTCATCCGCTCGTGCGTGACGAGCACCTCCACGCTGTCGTAGCCGAGCTCCACGGCCGCCTCGAAGGTCTCCGGGACCCCGAGCGGGTAGAGGGAGCTGGTGGACAGCGCCACGTGGGCCCGGTACGGCTCCGCGGCGGAGCCCTGCTGCTCGCTCATGCGGCACCCACCAGCTGCCGGGGGTCGACGGTGCGGACGTCGGCGTGGCTGCTGAGCTGGTCCAGGCGCCGGAGGATCAGTCCCTCCCGCAGGGCCCACGGGCAGATCCGCAGCGACTCGATCCCGTAGGCGTCCATGGCCGCCTCGGCCACGACGGCCCCGGCCAGGATCTGCCGGGCGCGGGTGGAGGAGACCCCGGGCATCTCGGCGCGCTCGTCCGGGGTCATCGCCTCCATCCGGCGGCTCCACAGCCGCAGGTCCTCCAGGTGGAGGGTCCGAGGGACGTACGGGCCCATGGCGTACGGCGCCGCCCCGCAGATCCGGGCGAGGGAGCGGAAGGTCTTGGAGGTGCCGGCCACGCAGGTGGGCTCCCCCGCCGCGAGGACCTTCGCGACCGCGGGCCTGAGCTCCTGGCGCACGTGCTTGCGCATGGCCTTCATCTCCCTGGGCGTGGGGACGTCCCCGGCGATGAACGTGCGCGTGAGCCGTCCCGCGCCCAGCGGCACGGAGGTCGCCACGGTGGGCAGGGCGTTGTCGCCCAGCGCCATCTCGAAGGACCCGCCGCCGATGTCCAGGTCCAGGACCGTGCCGGCGCCCCAGCCGAACCAGCGGCGCACCGCGAAGAACGTCACGGCCGCCTCCTGGTCCCCGGCCAGCTCGGTGAGGGTCACCCCGGAGCGGGACTGCACGTGGTCCAGCACCTGCGCCCCGTTGCCGGCCTCCCGGATGGCGGAGGTGGCGAACGCCAGGAAGTCCTCCGCGTGGTTGTCCACGGCGAAGTCCCGCGCCTCGACCACGAAGGAGGTCAGGGCGTCGCGGCCGGCGTCGGAGATGTTGCCGTCCTCGTCCAGGTACTGCACGAGGCGCAGCGCGAGCTTGTGGGACGCGTACGGCTCGGGCCGCGAGCCCGGGTACACGTCCAGCAGCAGCAGGTGGACCGTGTTCGATCCGACGTCGAGGACTCCGAGACGCATGCCGTGGTGCTCCTTCGAGTTCCGTGTCCGTCCCGCGCGCGGTGCGGGACGGCTCAGCCCTTGGTCCCGGCGCGGGCGGGGCGACCCGCCGCCGGCTTCTTGGCGGGGCTCTTCTTCGTCGTGCCCTTCGGCGCGGACGACTTCGCGGGCGTCTTCGCGGTGGAGCGCGCCGTGCGCTTGGGGGCCGGGCCCTGGGCGCGCTTCTCCGCGAGCAGCTGGCTGGCCCGGGCCGGGGTGATCTGCTCCACGGTCTCGCCGCGGGGGACCGTCACGTTGGTCTCGCCGTCGGTGATGTAGGGGCCGAAGCGGCCGTCCTTGATCACCATGGGCCGCTCCGTGATCTGGTCGGTGCCCAGGTCCGCGAGCGGCGGCTTGGCGGTGCCCCGCCCGCGCTGCTTGGGCTGGGCGTAGATCTTCAGGGCGTCCTCGAGGGTGACCGTGAACAGCTGGTCCTCGGACTGCAGGGACCGGGAGTCGGAGCCCTTCTTGAGGTAGGGACCGAAGCGGCCGTTCTGCACGGTGATCTCGTTGCCCTCCGCGTCGGTGCCGAGGGTGCGCGGCAGCGACAGGAGCTTGAGGGCGTCCTCGAGCGTGACGTCCTGCAGGGTCATCGAGGACAGCAGGGACGCCGTGCGGGGCTTCTCCCTGACCGGCTTCTTCGGGGGCTTGGGCTTGCCGTTCTTGTAGTACTCGACGGGCTGGGCCGCGAGCTCCTCCTCGGTGGGCTCGGGGATGACCTCGGTGACGTAGGGGCCGTAGCGGCCGTCCTTCGCGATGATCGCGCGCCCGGTCGCCGGGTCGCGGCCGAGCTCCCGGCCGTCGGCCTTGCCGGTCTCGATGAGCTCCCGGGCCTTGTCGGGCGTCAGCTCGTCCGGGGCCAGGTCCTCCGGGACGTTGGCGCGGACCGGCTCGGTGAGCTCGCCCGTCTCGGCGTCCAGGGTGCCTGCGACCTCGAGGTAGGGGCCGAACTTGCCGACGCGCAGGGTGATGCCGTCGGTGACGGGGATGGAGTTCACGGCGCGCGCGTCGATCTCGCCGAGGTCGTCCACGATGGGCTTGAGCCCGTTCTCGTGGCCCTGGGAGCCGAAGTAGAAGTCCTGCAGCCAGTCGGTGCTGTCCTCCTCGCCGCGGGCGATGCGGTCCAGGCCCTCCTCCATCTCGGCCGTGAAGTCGTAGTCCACGTAGTCGGAGAAGTGCTCCTCGAGCAGGCGCACCACGGAGAACGCCGTCCACGAGGGGATGAGCGCGGAACCCCGGACCCGGACGTAGCCGCGGTCCATGATGGTGGAGATCGTGGCCGCGTAGGTCGACGGGCGGCCGATGCCCAGCTCGTCGAGGACCTTGACCAGGGACGCCTCGGTGTAGCGCGCGGGCGGCGAGGTGCGGTGCCCGTCCGCCTCGACCTCGGTCGCGTCCAGCCGGTCGCCCTCCGCCATGCGCGGGAGGCGCTTGTCCCCGTCCTTGCCGTCCTTGCCGTCGGCGGGTTCCTCGTCGCGGCCCTCCTCGTAGGCGGCGAGGAAGCCGCGGAACGTGATGACGGTGCCGGACGCGGAGAACTCGGCGTCCCGGCCGGTGGACGAGGTCGCCCCCAGCCGCACGGTCGCGGTGGAGCCCTTGGCGTCGGCCATCTGCGAGGCGACGGTGCGCTTCCAGATCAGCTCGTAGAGCCGGTACGCGTCCGCGGACAGCTCGCCGCGGACCTGGTTCGGCGTCCGGAAGGAGTCCCCGGCGGGGCGCACGGCCTCGTGCGCCTCCTGGGCGTTCTTCGCCTTGGAGCTGTAGAGGCGCGGGGAGCCCGGCACGAACTCGGCGCCGTAGAGCTCCGAGGCCTGCCGGCGGGCGGCCGTGACCGCCTGCTCGGACAGCGCCACGGAGTCGGTGCGCATGTAGGTGATGTAGCCGTTCTCGTACAGCTTCTGCGCGACCTGCATCGTGGTGCGCGAGGTGAAGCGCAGCTTCCGGGCGGCCTCCTGCTGCAGCGTGGACGTCGTGAAAGGCGCGGCCGGGCGGCGGGTGTACGGCTTGGTCTCGAGCGAGCGGACCGCGAACGCGGCGTCCTCGAGCCCGGCGGCCAGTTCCCGGGCCGCCGTCTCGTCCAGGTGCACGAGCTTGCCGGCGGCGCCCTTGAGCACGCCGTCGTCGCCGAAGTCCCGGCCCCCGGCCACCCGCTTGCCGTCCACGGAGGACAGCCGGGCGCCGAAGGCCACCCCGGCGTCCTCGCCGTCGGTGCGGGCGAAGGTCCCGCTGAGGTCCCAGTACTCGGCGGAAACGAACGCCATGCGCTGCCGTTCGCGCTCCACCACGAGGCGCGTGGCCACGGACTGCACCCGGCCCGCGGACAGCCCGGAGGCGATCTTGCGCCACAGCACCGGGGAGATCTCGTAGCCGTAGAGCCGGTCCAGGATGCGCCGGGTCTCCTGCGCGTCGACCAGGTCCTGGTCGAGCTCGCGCAGCTCGCCGAAGGCGCGCTCGATGGCCTCGCGGGTGATCTCGGGGAAGGTGAGCCGGTAGACGGGGACCTTGGGCTTGAGCACCTCCAGCAGGTGCCAGGCGATGGCCTCGCCCTCGCGGTCGCCGTCGGTGGCGAGGTAGAGGGCGTCGGCGTCCTTGAGCTTGCGCTTGAGCTCGGTGACCTTCTTCTTCTTGTCCGGGTTCACCACGTAGTACGGCTCGAAACCGTGCTCCACGTCCACCGCGAACCTGCCGTAGGGCCCCTTCTTGAGCTCCGCCGGCAGCTCCGAGGGCTGCGGGAGGTCGCGGATGTGCCCCATCGAGGACTCGACCTCGTAGGCGTCGCCGAGGTACCCGGCGATGGTCTTGACCTTGGACGGGGACTCCACGATGAGCAGGCTCTTGCCCGTTCCCGGGCTCTGGGTGGCCTTCGTTGGCACGGTACTCCTTGCTGCGGTCCGCGCAGACCGCGGGCCGCGGCGCTGCTGGACGTCGGGTCGGACGGGCGGGGGTCGTCCCGCCCGCCGTTGCGCTCCACCATAACGCGTCGCCGCCGTCGCCCCCCGCGCCGTGGAGGACACGGGGGACGACGGCCGTCACCGGCGGCGGCCCGGGCCGGGCCCGTCGCCGGTCCGCGGGCTCAGGAGGGGTGGTGCTCCGGCTCGTCGGCGATCGTGAACTCGCGGCCCGTGGCGGTCTCCACGTCGATGACCACGAAGTTGTACTTGAGCGTGGGCGCCCAGGGCTTGAGCGGCAGCTCCTCGGCGGCGTCGATCTCCGCGCGGGTCTCCAGCCGGCGGGCCTTGCCGTGCACCACGACGGAGCGCACCACGTGCTCCTCGGAGACCTCGTCGATCTCGAAGGCCACCTGGTCGTTGACGATCAGGCTGGAGAGCTTGGAACCCTGCGCCGTGCGGAAGTACAGCTTGTGCTGGTGCACCACGTAGTTCACCGGGAAGATGTCCACGAGCCCGGCGGCCTCCACGGCCAGGCGGCCGAACGGGTGCTCGGCCAGCAGCCGCCAGACGGTGTCCTTGTCCAGGGTCTTGATGGGGTTGAGATTCTCTCCGATGCTCATGGCCCCATCCTCCCACTCGCACCGCCCCGGCGTCCCGAGCGCGCCGGCCCACGCGCGTCGTCAGTCCGCCGCCTGCTCCGGCGGCACGAGGAAGCCGTCCAGCACGAGCCGGCGGACCTCCTCGGCCAGGCGCTCCCGCTCGTCGCCCGCCCAGTCGAGCAGGGCGGAGAGCGCCGCGAGGATCTGCCGGGCGCTCAGCTCGCCGTCGCAGGCCCCGGCGAAGCCCGCGGCCTCGCTCGTGAGCACCGCGGTCCGGCGCAGCCCCGCCCCCTGCCGGAGCAGGATCACGCCGGGGTGCTCGGCCCCGGGGCGCTGGTGGCGCTCCTCCGTGACGTCCTCCGCGGCGACGAGCCGGAGGTCCAGCCAGTCCGGGCCGGCCTCCGCCAGCCGGTCGGCCCGCGCCCACGCCGCGGCGAAGGCGGGGGCGAGCGGCTGCTGGACCGGGTGCGGCACGTGCTCGAAGCGGCGCAGCACGCCGCCGGGGCGCCCGGGCCCCGGACGCCGGAGGCGGATCATGCCGAAGCCCACCGCCTCGACGCCGCGGGCGGCGAAGTCGTCGAGGTAGGCCCGGTAGGCCCGCTCGTAGTGCTCGAGCTCCCGGGACTCGGCGGCGTCCCGCAGCCACGTCTCGGCGTACTCCTCCGGGCCGGCCAGCTCCCGCTGGACGAACCAGGCGTCGACGCCCTCGGGGACCCACTGCTCGGGCCGGAGCATCCAGCGCTCGGCGGCGGGCCGCCCGTCCCCGGCCGGTGCCGCGGGGACCTCCCAGTTGCCGAGCAGGTGCGCGGTGGCCCCCGGGGCCATGACCCCGGGCAGCTGCTGCACGAGGTCGGCCACGATCCGGTCCCCCGGCAGGCCGCCGTCCCGGTAGGTGAAGCGGTCCGCCGGGCTCTCCCCCGGCGCCCGCGGGGTGATGACGAACGGCGGGTTCGAGACCACCAGGTCGAACCGCTCGCCGCGCACGGGCCCGAGCAGGGAGCCCGCGCGCAGGCTCACCCGCTCCTCCAGCCGATCGGGGTCGAGCGCCAGGGACTGCGCGTTGAGCAGGAGGTTGAAGCGGGTGAACCCCAGGGCCCGCTCGGAGATGTCGGTGGCGGTCACGTGCCCGGCGTGCGCGAGCAGGTGGAACGTCTGGATCCCGCACCCGGTGCCGAGGTCCAGGGCCCGGCCCACCCGGCGGCGGTCGGTGGTCTGCGCGAGCGTCAGCGACGCCTGCCCGATGCCCAGCACGTGGTCCCGGCGCAGCACTCCGGGACGCTGGGACTCGCCCAGGTCGCTCGCCACGTAGAGCTCGGTCCCGTCGTCGGCCGCGTGGGGCCGCAGGTCCACGGTGGAGCGCAGCCCGTCCTCGGTCTCCTCCGCGAGGCCCAGGTCCACGAGCTCGCCGGGGGCCACCGGGGAGGCGCCGAGCACGTCCGCCGGGACCGCCCGGCCCAGCAGGAACAGGGCGATCAGCCCGGCCAGGCCCCGGTCCGGGTCCCCGGGTGAGCCGAGCACCGGCTCGAGCACCCGCAGGGCGGGCACGGCCTGGTCGCGCGCGAGGGCGTCCATCGCCGCCTCGCCCAGCAGCCCGGCCACCCGGTCGTGGGTGAAGCCGCTCCGGCGCAGGGCGCCGTGCAGGGCGGCCGGCCGCCGCGGGTCGTCGGAGACGGGAGTCCCGGGGACCCGGGAGAACGCGGGGACCGGGGGCGGGCCGGGGAGGTCCGGGATCATGTCAGTGCTCCGTTCCGGGGGGTGCGCCCGGCGGGCGCGAGCAGGGCGGGCGGCAGGGCGTCGGCGGGCGGGGTCCCGCAGCCCGTCGGGCACGTCGCCCCCGGGTGCTCCTCGAGGCACGCCGGGCAGGCCAGGAAGAGGGCGCGGCAGGACGCCTCCGCGCAGTTGACGAAACGGTTGGCGGGCGCGGCGCACCGGTCGCAGCGCCCGATCGTCACGGCCTGCGGGGTGAACTCCACGTGCATCCGGCGGTCGAAGACGTAGAGGGAGCCCTCCCACAGGCCCGCGTCCCCGCGTTCGCGGCCGTACGCGGCGATGCCGCCCTCGAGCTGGTAGACCTCCTCGAAGCCGCGGCGGCGCATCAGCGCGGAGAGCACCTCGCAGCGGATGCCGCCGGTGCAGTAGGTCACCACGGGCCGGGACCTGAGGTGGTCGTACGCCCCGGAGTCCAGGGCGGCGACGAAGTCGCGGGTGTGCGCCACGTCCGGCACCACGGCCCCGCGGAAGCGCCCGATCCGGGCCTCGTGGGCGTTGCGGCCGTCGAAGAACACGACGTCGTCGCCGCGCCGGGCCACCAGGTGGTCCACCTCGGCCGGGCTCAGGCGGGTGCCGCCGCCGACCACGCCGTGCTCGTCCACCTCGAGCTCGCCCGGCGCGCCGAAGGACACGAGCTCGTCGCGGACCCTGACCGACAGGCGCGGGAAGTCCTCGGCCGAGCCGTCCGACCACTTGAACGCCATGTCCCGGAAGCCCGGGTGGGTGCGCGTGGTGCGCACGTACTGCTTGAGCGCCCCCAGCTCACCGCCCACGGTGCCGTTGAGTCCGTGCGGGGAGACGAGGACGCGTCCGCGCAGCCCGAGTCCCTCGCACAGGGCGCGCTGCCAGAGCATCACGGCCGTGGGGTCGGGCAGCGGGGTGAAGACGTAGTGGAGGAGGATCCGGTGCTGTGCCACCGCACCAGGCTACAAGCGCCGCGGCGTCCCCCGCGCCGCGGGCTCCGGGCGCGAGGGGCAGGGGATGGACGGGGCGGCTGCCGGGTCAGTGCCCGAGGCGGAGGAGGCGCCCGGTGACCTTCGTGGGGGTCACCTCGACGTACTCCAGCTTGGTGGTCTCCAGCCACGGCCGCAGCGGCAGCTCGTCCACCCGGGCGGTCTCCTCGGGGTCGCTGAGCTGACGGGCCGTGCCGCGCACGAGCACCGACCAGGCCTCCCCGCCCTGCACGTGGTCGACCTGCACGGCCACGTGCTCGTCGAGCACCAGGTGCAGCAGCTTGGTGCCCCGGGCGGTGCGGAAGTAGATCTTCTCGTCGTCGGCCGCGAGGTTGACGGGGGTGATCTCGATCTCGTCGCCGTCCATCGTGGCGATCCGGCCGAAGCGGGCGCTGTGGAGGTGCTCCCAGCACTGCTACTGGGACAGCTCCGTGACCGGGGGCCGGTGCGTCCGGGTCTCCTTCCCGGCGTTGCGCCCGGAGGTGTCCGTGGGGTTGCTCATGCCGTCATTCTGGCACGCGGGCCCGGCCCGGGTGCCGCGTGTCATGTTCGTGACCACCCCGCCGGGTGCCCGGGCCCGCGCCGGGCGCCCGGTCTCAGCGGACCCGCTGCGCGCCCTCGCCGGGCACGACCACGAAGGTGTCGGGGGCCCGGTGGCCGGCGCGGAGGAAGGCCTCCGCCACGGTGCCGGCGATCCGGCCGGCCTCGTCCGCGGGGACCAGGGCGATCGCGGAGCCGCCGAAGCCGCCGCCGGTCATCCGGGCGCCCACCGCGCCGGCGGCCGTGGCGGCCTCGACGGCGAGGTCGAGCTCGGGGCAGGAGATCTCGTAGTCGTCGCGCATCGACGCGTGGGAGGCTGCGAGCAGCGGCCCGATGCCCCGGACGTCCCCGGCGCGCAGACGCTCGACGGTCTCCAGCACCCGGCGGTTCTCGGTGAGCACGTGGCGGACCCGCCGAACGGTCTCCTCGTCGAGCACCCCGAGGTCGGCGTCGGCGGGGACGTCGCGCAGGGAGGCGGCCCCGAGGGCGGCCGCGCCCCGTTCGCACGAGGCGCGCCGGGCGGCGTAGCCGCCGTCGGCGTGGGAGTGGGCGACCCCCGTGTCGACGACCAGCACCGCCAGTCCGTGCTCGGCCAGCGGCAGGGGCACGGCCTCGGCGTGCAGGGTGCGGCAGTCCAGGAACAGCGCCGCCCCGGCCCGGCCCATCAGCGACGCGGACTGGTCCATGATCCCGGTGGGCGCCCCGACGAACTCGTTCTCCGCCCGCTGGGTCAGCCGCGCCATCGCCGGCCGGTCCAGGCCGCGGCCCAGCAGGTCGTTCAGCGCCACGACGGTGGCGACCTCCACGGCGTGCGACGACGACAGCCCGGCGCCCACCGGCACGGTCGAGTCCAGCAGCAGCTCGAAGCCGGGCACGGCCTCCCCGTCCGGCCCGGCCAGGACGTGCACGACACCGGCCGGGTACGCGCCCCACCCGGGCACCGAGCCCGGGGCCAGGTCGCCGGCCGCGAACCGGGCCCGGGACAGCCCCGCCCCGTCCGGGGCATAGGTCGAGGCGAGGTCGACGACGTCGTGGCCGGTCTCCCCGGCCCGGCGCACCCGCACCGCGACCATCGCCGCGCGGTCGATGGCGAAGGGCAGCACGAAACCGTCGTTGTAGTCGGTGTGCTCCCCGATGAGGTTCACCCGCCCCGGGGCTCGCCACACCCCGTCGGGAGCGTGCCCGAACTCCTCGGCGAACCGGCGCGCGAGCCGCTCCGCGCGGACCTCCTCCTGCTGCCCGGCCCCGAGACCGGTCGGGTGCTGGTTGCGCTGCTCGCTCATCGTGCGGCCTCCCGGAGCCGGGCGGCGGTCTGCTCCGCCGTGACGTCGTTGATGAATGCCCCCATGGCCGCCTCCGAGCCGGCCAGGAACTTCAGCTTGTCCTCCGCCCGACGGGGGCTGGTGAGCTGCAGGTGGAGCCACCCGGTCTCCCGGTCCGCGGTCGTGACGGGGGTCTGGTGCCAGGCGGCGATGTAGGGCGTGGGGGTGGTGTAGAGCCGGTCCACCCGCTGCACGAGGTCCTGGTAGACCACCGCCAGCTCGTCGCGCTCGGCCCCGGTCAGGGCCGCCAGGTCCGGGACCTGGCGGTGCGGCACCAGGTGCACCTCCAGCGGCCAGCGGGCGGCGTAGGGGACGTAGGCCGAGAAGTGCCGGCCCGCCAGCACCATCCGGTCGCCGGCCGCACTCTCGTCGGCGAGGACCTCGCCCATCAGCGCGCGGCCGGTGCGCTCCCGGTGGGCCCGGGACCGGGCGGCCAGCCGAGCCGCGTGCGGGGCCGGATAGGGGTAGGCGTAGATCTGCCCGTGCGGGTGGTGCAGGGTCACCCCGATGTCCTCCCCGCGGTTCTCGAAAGGGAACACGTGCCGGATCCCGGTCATGGCCGAGAGCGCCTCCGTGCGCTGGGCCCAGGCCTCCACCACGGTGCGCGCCCGCTCGGGGGTCAGCCCCGCGAACGAGCCCCGGTGGTCGGGGGTGAACACCACCACCTCGCACCGCCCGAACGCCGGCGAGGGCGATCCCCACAGCTCCCGCTCCCCCGCCGGCAGCTCGCCGAGCTCCGGGCCCAGGGACGGGAAGCGGTTCTCGAAGACGACGACGTCGAAGTCCTCCGCCGGGATCTCCGACTCCCGTCCGCCCACCGACGGGCACAGGGGGCACTGGTCGGCCGGGGGCAGATAGGTGCGGGTCTGGCGGTGGGCGGCCACGGCCACCCACTCCCCGGTCAGCCGGTCGAAGCGCACCTGCCCGTGACCGGCCCGCTCCCCGAGGGGGCGGCGGTCGGTGACGCGTTCGACCGGTGGGCTGCCGCGGTCCGCGAAGAACACGGCTTCGCGCCCGTCGGCGAGGTGGTGGGTCCGGTGGGCGACGGGCGCGGGCTGCGTCCGTCCTGCGGGGACGGGGGATGTCATCGGACGGGCTCCAGTCGGAGGTCGGGGACGTGCTGGGTCAGGGTCTCGCGTGCCGCGGCGTCGAGACCGTCGTCCATGACGACGGCGTCGACCTCGTCGAGGCCCGCGATGCGGTGGAGGCCCGCGAGACCCCACTTGGTGGAGTCGGCCAGGATCACGCAGCGGTCGGAGCGCTCCAGGAAGAGCCGGTTGACCTCGGCCTCCATCATGTTCGGCGTGGTCAGTCCGTTCCGTTCGCTCAGCCCGTGCACCCCCAGGAAACAGAGGTCCACGTGCAGGGTGCGCAGCGCAGCGGTGGTGAGCGGGCCCACGAGGGCGTCCGACGGGGTGCGGACCCCACCGAGCAGGAGCACGGTCTGCCCGGTGGCGGGCGTGTCGGAGAGCGCCTCGGCGATGCGCGGGGAGTTCGTGACCACGGTGATGTCGGGGACCCGGCGCAGGATGCGGGCCAGCGCGTGCGTGGTGGTCCCGGAGTTCAGCGAGACGGACATCCCGGGCTGCACCATCGCCTCGGCGGCCGCCGCGACGGCCGCCTTCTCCGGCAGCTGCAGCCCGGACTTGCGCGCGAAGCCCGGTTCGGCCGCGGAGGAGTCCGAGGGCAGCGTGGCCCCGCCGTGCACCTTCCGCAGCTCACCGTCGCGGGCCAGCCGCTCCAGGTCGCGGCGCACGGTCATGTCGGAGACCTCGAGCTCCTTGGCGAGGTCCGCCACCCGTACGGCGCCGGCGGCCCGGACCCGGTCGAGGATCTCCCGGCGCCGGCGGTCGGGCAGCAGCTCGGGCATCGGTTCTCCCAGATCGGCGGACGGAGCGGTGCGGCAGCACGGGGTCGCGCGCACTGGTCGCACCACGTGGCGTGTTCATTTCAACACGTTGGGTGTCGGATCGTGTTGTACTACGCCGGATGTCGCTGGTGTCGCCGGAACGGGCCGGTCGAGCAGACTGGTCGGGTACCGAGACCGGTGGCGCCGGAGCAGCGACACTGCCGCCCAGGGGCGCCGCCCTCTTCCGCCGGCCGGCCGTTCCCGGCGCGACCCCAGGAGGCGTCAGATGAGCACGAGCCCCCAGCAGCACGACATCACCACCGAGCGCTCCGGCACGGGCAGCGGCACCGGGGACGCCCCGGCGTGGTGGGCCGACGCGGTCGTCTACCAGATCTATCCCCGCTCCTTCGCCGACTCCGACGGCGACGGGATCGGGGACCTCGGCGGCGTCCTCGCCCACCTGGACCACCTCCATGACCTGGGGGTGGACGTGATCTGGCTGTCGCCGATCTACTCCTCCCCGCAGGACGACAACGGCTACGACATCAGCGACTACCAGGACATCGACCCCGCCTTCGGCACCCTGCAGCAGTTCGACGAGCTGCTGGCGGCGGTGCACGGACGCGGGATGAAGCTCGTGATGGACCTGGTGGTCAACCACACCTCCGACGAGCACCCGTGGTTCGTGGAGTCCCGCTCCTCCCCCGACTCCCCCAAGCGGGACTGGTACTGGTGGCGTGAGCCCCGCCGCGGCATGGAGGCGGGTGCCCCGGGGGCGGAGCCGACGAACTGGCACAGCTTCTTCTCCGGCTCGACCTGGGAGCTCGACGAGGCCTCCGGGGAGTACTACCTGCACCTGTTCTCGGCCAAGCAGCCCGACCTCAACTGGGAGAACCCCGAGGTGCGGGCGGCGGTGTACGCCATGATGCGCTGGTGGCTGGACCGCGGGGTCGACGGCTTCCGCATGGACGTGATCAACATGATCAGCAAGGACGTCGGTCCCGACGGGCACCTGCACGACGGGCCGCCCCTGGACGGCTCCCCCTACGGGGACGGGTCGGCGTCCTATCTCTGCGGTCCGCGGATCCACGAGTTCCTCCAGGAGATGCACCGGGAGGTCTTCGCCGGCCGGACCGCCGAGCTCATCACCGTGGGCGAGATGCCGGGGGTCACCGTGGAGGAAGCCCGTCTGTTCACCGACCCGGCCCGGGCCGAGGTGGACATGGTGTTCCAGTTCGAGCACGTCGGCCTCGACCACGGCCCCGGCGGCAAGTTCGACCCCCGCCCGCTGCGGCTGACCGATCTGAAGGCCTCGCTGGGCCGGTGGCAGGAGGGGCTGGAGGAGGTGGGCTGGAACTCGCTGTACTGGAACAACCACGACCAGCCCCGCGTGGTCTCCCGGTTCGGGGACGACAGCCCCGCCCACCGGGTGGCCTCGGCGACGTGTCTGGCCACGCTGCTGCACCTGCACCGCGGCACCCCCTACGTGTACCAGGGCGAGGAGCTGGGCATGACCAACGCCCCCTTCGCCACCATCGAGGACTTCCGCGACATCGAGTCGGTCAACCACTACCGCCACGCCGTGTCCGCCGGCGCCGACCCGGCCACCGTGCTGGCCGGGCTGCGCTGGACGGGGCGGGACAACGCCCGCACCCCCGTGCAGTGGACTCCTGGTCCGCACGCCGGGTTCACCACCGGCACCCCGTGGATCCCGGTCCACCCCAACCACGACGTGGTCAACGCCGAGACGGCCCGCGCCGAGGAGCACTCGGTGTTCCACCACTACCGACGCCTCATCGAACTGCGGCACGCCGAGCCCGTCGTGGCCCTGGGCGACTTCACGATGCTGCTGCCCGGGCACGAGCAGGTCTACGCCTTCACCCGGCGCCTGGGCGTGGTGGAGCTGCTCGTGCTCTGCAACGTCTCGGGCGATGAGGTGGGCGTCGAGCTCCCCGGGGCCGGCGCCTGGGCCGGCACCGAGGTGCTGCTCACCAACCGTCCCGGCGCTCCGGCACCGGCGGACGTCGCCGCCCTGGCCCCCTGGGAGGCGCGCGTGCACCGGCGGGTCCGCGACGCGGCGGCGCAGGGCTGAGGAGCAGGAACGGCGGGCCGGTCAGCCCGGGGGAAGCGGTCTCCCGGAATCGGCTCCCGGGACGGGGGCACCGGGCCGGAGCACCACGTCGGAGCACCACGTCGGAGCATCGGGCCGGGACACCGGCGCCGGGCCGTCCCGGCCCGGCGGCTCCGCCGACCCGGCGGTCCCCGGGGGCCCCTGCGCGGGTGGGCTCCCGGGAGCGCGGTGGCACAATGAACCGGTGCCGTCCTCCGACCACGCGTCCCTGATCCCCCTGCTCGGCCGCGGCGACGCGCCCGAGCAGGTGCGCCACGTCCGGGAGCTGCCGGACCGGGACGCCGTGACCGCGCCGTGGCCCGAGCACCTGCACCCGGACGTGGTCGCGGCCTACGCGCGGCTCGGGGTGCACCGGCCGTATCTGCACCAGGTCCAGGCCGTGCTGGCCCCGCGGCACGTGGTGGTGGCCACCGGCACGGCGTCGGGCAAGTCGCTGGCCTACCAGGCGCCCGTGGCCGACGCCGTGCACCGGGGCCGGCTCGCCGCGCTCGCGCATCCCGGCATGGTGCGCCACCCGGACGAGGCCACCGCCCTCTACCTCTCGCCCACCAAGGCGCTGGCCGCCGACCAGCTCAAGGGCCTCGAGGCGCTGGGGCTGCCGACGCTCCGGGCCGCGACCTACGACGGCGACACCGACCCGGCCGAGCGGCGGTGGGTCCGGGACCACGCCGACGTGGTGCTGTGCAACCCGGACATGCTGCACTACGGGGTGCTGCCCCACCACGCGCGCTGGTCCCGGTTCTTCCGCCGGCTCCGCTACGTCGTCGTCGACGAGGCGCACTCCTACCGCGGGGTCTTCGGCTCGCACGTGGCCAATCTCATGCGGCGGCTGCGCCGGATCTGCCGGGCGTACGGCGCGGACCCGGTGTTCATCGGGGCCTCGGCGACCTCCTTCGAGCCGCACGCCTCCTTCGCCCGGCTCATCGGCGCCCCCGCGGCCGAGGTGACGCCGGTGACCACGGACTTCTCCCCGCACGGACCGGTCACCGTGGTGCTCTGGGAGCCGGAGCAGACGGACGGCGGGGGCGAGAACGACGCCCCGGTGCGCCGCACCGCCCTGGCCGAGGCCGCCGACATGCTCACGGACCTCGTGCTGCGCCGGGTCCGCACGATCGCGTTCATCAAGTCCCGCCGAGGCGCGGAGACGATCGCCCAGATCGCCCACCGCCAGCTCGAGGAGGTCGACCCCTCGCTGGCCCACCGGGTGGCGGCCTACCGCTCCGGCTTCCTGCCCGAGGAGCGCCGGGCCCTGGAGGCGGCGCTGCGGGACGGGCGGCTGCTCGGCGTCGCCAGCACGTCCGCGCTCGAGCTCGGCATCGACGTGGCAGGTCTGGACGCCGTGGTGGTGGCGGGCTGGCCCGGCACACGGGCGTCGTTCTTCCAGCAGATCGGCCGGGCGGGCCGGGCCGGGCAGGAGGCGCTGGCGGCGTTCGTGGCCGGCGACGACCCGCTCGACACCTACCTGGTGAACCACCCGGAGGCGGTCTTCGACGTGGGGGTCGAGGCCACCGTCTTCGACCCCTCGAACCCCTACGTGCTCGCTCCGCACCTGTGCGCGGCCGCGGCCGAGCAGCCGCTGCGCGCCGAGGAGGTCGCCGCCTTCGGTCCCACGGCCGAGGAGGTGCTCGCCTCCCTCGTGGCCAACGGGCACCTGCGCCGCCGGCCGAGCGGGTGGTTCTGGACGCACCCGCAGTCGGCGGCCGGGATGGTGTCCCTGCGCTCGGACGGCGGCGGCCCGATCCGGATCATCGAGACGGACACGGGCGCGGTGCTGGGCACCATGGACTCCCCCCAGTCCCACTACCAGGCCCACCCCGGGGCCGTGTACGTGCACCAGGGCCGGACCTACATCGTCGACGAGCTCAACGAGGCGGACTCCTTCGCGGCCGTGACGCGGGCGCACCCGGACTTCTACACGACCGCCCGGGACGTCACGCAGGTCTCCGTGGTGGCCGAGGAGCGCTCCGAGTCCTGGGGACCGGTCACCGTCCACTTCGGCCAGGTGCAGGTCACCACGAAGGTGGTCTCCTTCCAGCGCAAGGCCGTGGTCTCCAACGAGGTGCTGGGCGAGGAGCCCCTCGACCTCGACGCCCGGGACCTGTTCACCAGGTCCGTGTGGTTCACCGTGCCGGGGGCCGTGCTGAGCGGCGCGGGGATCGAGGAGCCGGACGTCCCCGGGTCCCTGCACGCCGCCGAGCACGCCGCGATCGGCCTGCTGCCGCTCGTGGCGTCCTGCGACCGGTGGGACGTGGGCGGGCTCTCGACCGCGCTGCACGCGGACACCGAGCTGCCCACGGTCTTCGTCTACGACGGGCACCCCGGTGGCGCGGGCTTCGCGGAGCGCGGCTACGACACCGCCGTCGCGTGGCTGCGCGCCACGCGGGAGGCGATCTCCTCCTGCGAGTGTGAGCACGGCTGCCCGTCCTGCGTGCAGTCGCCCAAGTGCGGCAACCGCAACCACCCGCTGGACAAGTGCGGTGCCGTGCGGCTGATCGACGCGCTGCTGCACGACGCCCCGGGCGGCTGAGCGTTCAGGGACCCTCCGGCGGTCCGGCCCGGGAGACTCCCCGGGCGGCCCCGAACCGGGCCAGCGGACCGTCGAGCGCCACCGTGGTGCGCACGTCGACGACGACCCGCCCCGGCTCCACGAGCTCGCACAGCTCCAGTTCCGCGCCGTTGCGCCGGGCCACGTCCGCGGCGGTGGCGCACGGGTCACCGGCCACGAGGCCCCGGGCGGTGTCGGCGGCGGCCAGGGCGGCGAGGTCGGCGGCCTTTCCCGCCCGGTGGGTCGCGATCCCCGCCTGGGCGAGCAGCAGCACGGTCAGGAGGAGCACCCCGAGCACCATGGTGAGCGTCAGCGCGTGCACGGTGCCGCTGCCGCGGTCCCGGTCCGGAACCCCGCGCCTGCCGGGCGGGTGGTCGTGGTGCCCGGCAGGCGGCGGTGCGCTCCGGGCCCTCTCCGGGCGGGTCACCGGGCTGGTCACTGATCGGGACACCGGTCGGTGACCCCTGGAGGCCGTCGGGTCATCCACCGTGTCCCCCTGCCGCGCGGGCGCCCTCGGTCGCGGCGGAGGCCTCGGCGCGCAACTCCCAGCCGCCCCAGTCGCCCAGGACCCCGGGGGCCGGCCCCGTCACGGTGATCGTGGACGTCCCGGCGTCGGCGGCGAGGTGCACCGCCGCGTCCTGGCCCGCCACGGACAGCGCGGTCGAGCGGACCACCGCGGGGCTCTCGCCGCGGGCCGCGGCCCGGGCCGAGGCCCGCGCCGCCTCCTCGTAGCGGATGAGGGTCATGCCGGCGGCGGCCGCGGCGAGCAGCACGGCCAGGAGGAGCACGAGGGCGGGCAGGAGCACAGCCGTCTCGGCGGTGACGGCGCCGCGGTCGGACGGTGCGGAGCACGGCACCGGGCGGGGGCGGTGGGTGGTCATGGTGGTCTCCTCGCGGGGAACGGGGTGGGTGGACGGAGCCGAAGCGGCGGTCCCGGGCCGGTGTTCCCGGGGCAGCGGTCCCGCCCGCGGAGATCGGGGGCCGCGCGGCCCACGGCGCCGGGTCCGGCGCCGTGGGCCGCGCGCGAGGAGGTGCTCAGACGCCGAGCGCCTTCTCGATGATCGCGGTGAGCAGCTCTCGCACCTGGCCGGAGGAGAGCACCGCGGCCATGACGCCGCCGAAGGCAGCGGCCGCGAGGACGACCATGGCGTACTCGACGGTGGTCGCGCCGAGGTCCGCCTCCTCCGCCCGCCGGAGCGGCCGGCGCGGGGCGGGGGCGCCGGTCGCGGTGGCCCTCCGGAAGATCGGGGCGACGGCGGCGCCCGGGGCGGTGCCCGGTGCCACGGCCCGCCGGCGCGGGGACACCTCGCGCGGGGAGAACCGGGGCGGGGACGACTGGTGCTGGGACATGACGGGTCCTTTCGGGTGGGTGGGATCAGGATCGGCGGAGGCGGTGCGGACCGGCTCGGCCGGGGAACGGGCGGGACGGGCTCGCGCGGGCGGGGGCGCGCGGCTCCGCGCGGGGCGGCTCATCCGAAGACCTCCGGGACCAGGCCCATCACGACCGGCAGCACGCCCCAGCAGACGAAGGCCGGCAGGGAGCACAGCCCCAGCGGCAGGACGAGCTGCACGGACAGCGCCTCCGCGGCGCGCTCGGCCCGCCGGTAGGCAGTCCGGCGCACCTGGGAGGCCTGGGACCGCAGGCTCCGCGCCGACGGGGCTCCGGAGGTCGCGGTGAAGGCGAGCGCCTCCCGGTAGTCCTCCAGGTGCGCCGGCAGCTCTCCCGCGGACGCCCAGGCCGTGTGCCACGGCAGGCCCAGCCGCAGCCCGGCGCCCACTGCGGACAGGGCGTTGCCGGGGGCGCTCCTCCGGTTCCCGCCCAGGACGGCCACGGCCTCCCCCAGCGGCAGACCGGCGTCCAGCATGGCCGCGGTCAGCTCCACGAGGACCCCAGCGGAGACGTGCGCCGCGGGAGCCCGGCGGTGGGCCGCCGGACCGGACGGCACGGCCAGCCGGGTCCGGGGCGGGAGCACGAGCACCGTGGCGGCCGCGAGCAGCAGCAGGCCGGTGACAGCCCCGAGGACGGTCATCGTGCACCCACGGCCTCGGCCCGGCCGATCAGCGCCCGCGTCCACGCCCGGCCCAGCAGCGTGAGCGCCGCGCCGGCGAGGAGCGCGGCCAGCCCCCACGGGGTGGTGAGCAGGGTGCGCAGCGGATCGACGCCCATCAGCATTCCCAGGGCGATCCCCAGCACCGGCAGCCAGGTCAGGATCCGGACGGTCGAGCGGGGCCCGGCCAGCGCCGTGCTGCGGGCGGCCTCGGCGTCCAGCTCGGCCTCGAGGGCGTCGGCGAGGCCACCGAGCAGCTCGGTCAGGGGCGCGCCGGTGCGCTCGGAGACCTCCCAGCACAACGCGAGTTCCGCGGTGACCGAGACCGCCCACCGCTCCAGGGGCCGGTGGCCGAGTTCCGGGGCCGGCACGGCCGCCAGGGCGTCCGAGGTGCTCAGGCCCAGACGGGCAGCGGCCGCCACGGACGTGCAGAGCCGGTCCACGTGCCGGGTGGTGGCCGTGCGGCGCCGGGGACCCGCTGCGCCGGTGCCGCCCTCGAAGGCCGCGGCCGGCGAGCGGCCCGCCTGCAGCAGCGCCGCCAGCCGACGCAGGAACGCGATCCACTCGGCGGCCTCCGCCGTGGCGTCCCGGGAGAGCCGGGCCCGCCACGGCAGGCTCCGGCCGTCGTCCGGCTCCCGCCGCGCGGCCGCCCGCACCCGGTGGGCCGGCCCGCCGAGCAGGGCGGCCGAGCACCCGGCGAGGCACAGGACGAGGACCAGCAGCCCGCTCACGTGAGGCTCCGCGAGGAGCCCGGTCCCGCGGCGGGACCGGGCTCCAGCAGGGTGCACAGACTCTCCCAGCCCGGTCCGCGGTGGACCGCGCCGCCGGTCTGGACGGCCGCGGGCACCGTGACGAGGGACCCGGCGTGCTCCTCCAGCAGGGACACGGCCCGCACCTCGCGCCGGCCGCCGGCGCGGGCGACGTGGACCACGAGATCGAGGGCGCTCGCGGCCTGCAGCGTGACCGCCTCCCGGCTCATCCCGGCCAGGGCGCCGAGCGCCGCCAGCCGGGCGGGCAGGGCCTCGGCGGAGTTCGCGTGGACCGTTCCCGCACCGGCGTGGCCGGTGTTCAGTGCCGTGAACAGCTCACGAACCTCGGCCCCGCGGCACTCCCCCACCACGAGCCGGTCGGGCCGCATCCGCAGCGCCTGGCGGACGAGTTCGGCCAGGTCGATGCCGCCGGCGCCCTCGGCGTTGGCGTGCCGTGCCTGGAGCCCGACCACGTGGGGGTGCTCGGGGCGCAGCTCGGCGGCGTCCTCGATCAGCACGATCCGCTCGTGCGGGGGCGTGCGGGACAGCAGGGCGTTAAGCACTGTGGTCTTCCCGGCCCCGGTGGCCCCGCTGACCAGGAAGTTCGCGCCCGACCGCACCGCTCCCGTGAGCAGTTCCGCCGTGACGGGGTGGACGGTGCCCACGTCCACGAGGTCGTGCAGGGACAGGGTCCGGGGGCTGCGGAACCGCACGGAGAGCAGAGTCCCGCCGGTGGAGACGGGCGGGAGGACGGCGTGCACCCGGTACCCGGCCGCGGTCTGGACGTCCGCGCACGGGTGGGCCGCGTCGAGCCGCCGCCCGGCGGCGGTGACCAGCCGCACGGCCAGGGCCCGCACCTCGGCGTCGGAGCGGAACGGGGACTCGACCCGCCGCACCCCGGCCTCGGTCTCCAGCCACACCTGCTCGGCCCCGTTGACGTAGACGTCGGTGAGCCCCCGGTGCGGCAGCAGGGGTTCGAGCACGCCGAGGCCGGTGAGCTCCGCCCGGACCACCTGCACCGCGTGCAGCGTGCCGGCGGCCCCGAGCACCCGGCCGCTGGCCCGCACGGCCTCGGCGATGTCGGCGTCGGTGACCGGACCCGGCGCGGACAGCAGCCGGTCCCGCACGTCGTCCAACAGCGCGGCGGGCAGCGCGGGCACGGCGGTGCTCACCGGACCGCTCCCACGGCACCGAGCAGGACGGCCACGTCCTTGGCGAGCCGGCGGGAGCGGCCGGCGTCGAGGAGGCGTCCCGTCTCGGCGGCCTCGGGCACGCCCCCGTGGAAGCGCACGGACCCCGCCACGGACAGGCCGGTCGTGGCGGCGGCGAGCGCGTCGTCCACGTCGGCCACGTTGAGCCCGGCCGGCACCAGCCGGGCCGGGACCCCCTCCAGCAGGTCCGCCGCCCACCGGGCCGCGAGCACGCCGCGCACCGTCCGGGGCACCAGCACGAGGACCTCGTCGCACAGGGCCGCGGTGTCCGCCGCCGCCCGCCCGGCCCGGCCCAGGTCCACGACGACGATCTCCGCGACCCGGCGCAGCGCCTCGAGCACGGGCCCGTACGGCGCGGCCGCGCCGTACGCGCCGGAGCGGTCCCACGAGAGCCAGCGCAGCCGCCCGGTCCGGGCCATGGCCGGCCACAGCTGCTCGGCGTGCACCGTCCCGGCGATCCGCAGCAGGTCGGGCCAGCGCAGGCCGTCGCGGTCCTCGAGCCCCAGCAGGACGTCGATGCCGCACCCTTCGCGGTCCGCGTCCACGAGCACGGCCGGTCGTTCCTCCTGCGCGGCGCGGTCGGCGAGCCAGCACGCCAGCGTGGAGGTGCCGGCCCCGCCCACCGCGCCCAGGAGGCCCACGACGCGTCCCGTGCCGCCCGGGCCGGATCCGCCGCCGCGCCCCTCGCCGAGCAGGTCGGCGAGCCAGCCCGCGGCGTCCGGCAGCACCGCCACGGCGCAGCCGCCGAGCTCGGCCGCCCGGTCCCACAGCCCGGTGTCCTCGGGCCGGCCCAGCAGCACGGTGCCGGGCCGGACCCTGCCCCGCACCGCGTGGCGCACGTCCACCAGATCGGTGTCCGCCAGGGGCGCCCGCGCGGCGGCGGCCGGGTCGGCGGGGCCGGCCAGCAGCTCGGTGCCGGCCGCGGCGCAGACGCGCTCGACCGTGGCGCGCAGGGCGGGGTCGTCGCTGACGAGCCGGACCGTGCGGGTCCTGGCGGCGGGGGTGCCCGGCGCGGGAGCGGGGCGGTGGGCTGCGGTGCTCATGGGCCCACTCTCGGGCGGGGCGCCGGTGCCCGGGCCGGGCCGGCGCGGGATGTGGACGGGGTCCCGGGCCCGGAGGATCGCGGCCGCGTGTGCAGTCCGGGCACCGGCCTACGGTGACGGACCCGTGCAGGACAATGGCCAGATGCACATCGTGGTGGGAGCAGCGGAGGAGGAACGGGGCGGGCACCGTGCCGTGGTCGTGACCGGCGGAACGGCCGGCGCCGTCGAGGACGTGCCCGCCGGGGAGCTGGCCGGGTTCGTGGCCGAGCGCGAGGAGGAGACCCGCCGGAGCGGGAGCACCCCACCGCGCTGGACCTGGGAGCGCACCGGAGCGGTCGCCCCCGAGCTGCTGGCCGCCGGTGTGCGCGTCGAGCGGTGCCACGACCTGCGCCTGTGCCAGGCCGTCCTCGCCACCGCCGCGACCGCGCACGGGTCCGGGGCCGACGGCCCGCTGCCCTACGTGCCCGTGCTGGCGCCCCTGCCCGCTGACGAGGCCCCCGGGCTGCTGCCGCCCCCGCGGCCCGCCCGGGGCCAGTCGAGCCTGTTCGAGCTGCCGCGCGCCGCCGGGCCGGGGGTGGACGACCTGGTCGGGGAGCTGCGGGCCCAGCTCGCGGCCGTGGCGGGCGCGGCCGACCCCCGCCGGCTGGCCCTGCTGCTGGCCGCGGAGTCCCAGGGGGCGCTGATCGCCGCCGAGATGCAGCACGCCGGGGTGCCGTGGCGGGAGGACGTCCACCGGGCCCTGCTCGAGGAGGCCCTCGGGCCGGAGCCGCCGCCCGGGGAGCGCCCCGAGCGGATGGAGGCGACCGTCCGGCGGCTGCGGGAGGTGCTGCACGCTCCCGGGCTGAACCCGGACTCCCCGCAGGAGCTGCTCAAGGCCATGCGCACGGCCGGGATCGACGTGACCAGCACCCGGCAGTGGGAGCTCGTCGAGTGGGCCCGGGCCGTGCCCGCGCTGGCCGGCGGGCGCCAGGCGCTGATCGAGCCCGTCCTGGAGCACAAGAAGCAGGCCCGGCTGCTCAGCGCCAACGGGTGGCACTGGCTGGACACCTGGGTGCGGGACGGCCGCTTCCGCCCGGAGTACGTGGTGGGCGGCGTGGTCACGGGCCGGTGGGCCGCCCGCGGCGGGGGCGCCCTGCAGATCCCGCACGTCGTGCGCGACGCCGTGCGGGCGGATCCGGGCCGCGTGCTCGTCGTCGCCGACGCGGCCCAGCTGGAGCCGCGCGTCCTGGCGGCCCTGGCCCACGACGACGCCCTGGCCGCGGCCTCCCGCGGCCGCGACCTCTACCAGTCCATCGCGGACCTCGGCGAGGAACGCGACTCGGAGCTGACCGAGCGCCCGCAGGCGAAGGTGGCCATGCTCGGGGCGATGTACGGGGCGACCACCGGGCAGTCGGGCCGGCTCATGCCGCACCTGGCCCGGATGTTCCCCCGGGCCGTGGACTACGTGGAGCGGGCGGCCCGGGTCGGCGAGACCGGCGGGCAGGTGTGCACCCACCTGGGCCGCTGGTCGCCCCGGCCGGGACCGGACTGGGACGCGGCCCAGCGCGACACCGGCACCGCGGAGGCCGAGCGGCGCGCCGGGGCGATGGCCCGCGGCCAGGGCCGGTTCACCCGCAACTTCGTGGTCCAGGGCACCGCGGCCGAGTGGGCGATGTGCTGGATGGGCGCGATCCGCTCCGCCCTCGTGCGGGAGGGGGTCGACGCCGAGCTCGTGTTCTTCCTGCACGACGAGATCGTCCTGCACTGCGCGCAGGACGACGCCGGGCGCGCCGCCGAGCTGGTCCGCGGGTGCGCCGAGCAGGCGGGGTCCATGGTGTTCGGACGGATCCCGGTGGAGTTCCCCGTCAGCGTGGCCGTGGTGGAGTCCTACGCGGACGCCAAGTGAGCGGGCGCCCTCAGCACAGCTCCCGGTAGGGCGCCCCGGTCACGTGCCGGCGCCACTCGTCCTCGGTGATCCGGTCCCCGCGGCCCGCGCACACGGCCTCGACGGCGTCCTCGGTCTCCACCAGCCAGCTGCGCACCATGCCGTCGTCCCCGGTGGCGACCAGCTGCTCGCCGACGAAGCGCACGTCGTTCATCCGGGCCCCCGAGGCGGACAGGGCCGCGTAGACCTTCAGGTCCGCGGCGCCCACGTCCCAGATCCACACGAACTTGTCGCCGGAGGCACCCGCCAGCCGGGCGCCGTCCGGGGAGAACTGCAGCCCCTTGACCGAGGACAGGGCGTCCGAGGTCTCGCCCAGGGGACGGGGGGCGGACGGGTCCGCGACGTCCCAGAGGCGCACCCGGCCGCCCTCGGTGCCCACGGCCAGGACGTCGTCCACCGGGGAGAACACCGCGGAGGTGGCGACCGAGTCGAGGGTGAGCTCCGCGGTCCGCCGGGGCGCGGCCGGGTCGGTGACGTCCCAGAGCTGCACGTGCCCGGCGTCGTCCGCCGCCGCGAACACCGTCCCGGAGGCGTTGAACCGCGCCGCCTCCGTCCCGCCCACGGGCAGCGTGGCCACGCGCCGGACCGCTCCCCCGGTGTCCCGGCGCAGGAGGGCGATCTCGGTGCCGACCTCGGACCACGCCGCGACCGTGCTGCCGTCCGCCGAGACGTCGGCACCCGTGACCCCGACGTCCAGGGCCGGGGCCTGTTCCGGCTCCTGCGGGCGCCCGTCCTCGAGCGGCCAGACGAGGAGGTCCCCGGCCTCGGTGCCGCCGGCCACGAACGAGGCGTCGGGTGCCACGGCTCCGGCGTACCAGAGCTTCTCCCCGGGCGGGGCCTGCGGGGACGGCAGCGGGACGGGGGACTCCTCCGTGAGGTCGAAGAGGGAGACGACGCCCCCGCCGATGCCCACGGCGCTGAGCACCGTGGCCCCGCGGTCGGTGGAGAGCTGGTACACCGGGTCGCCGCGGCGGTGGATCACCGGGCCCTCCAGGTCCCACGAGCGGGTGGTGCCGTCCTGCGAGGTGGTGACCACCCGCTCGCCCACCCTCAGCGCCCCCGTCACCCGCGCGGCGGTGGGGAGGACCTCGACGCGCTCGAGGCCGGGCAGCCGGTGCACGTAGGCGTTCTGGTCGTAGCTCGCGGCCACGACCTGCTCGCCGTCCGGGGAGAAGCTGACGTCGCTGACCCAGCTGCCGAAGTCCGTGACGGTCCCGGCCTCGGCCAGCCGGTCGCCCGCCACGTCGTACAGCCGCAGCTCGCGCGCGCTGAGCCCCACGGCCAGGCGCGCGCCGTCGTCGTCGAGGGCGAGGGACCGGACGATGCGGCTGGTGGGGACCGTGTCGAGGCGCTCGGTGCGCCCGCCGCCGGTGGCGTACCGGGTGATGCCCGCGGAGCTCCCGCCGGCGTAGACGGTGCCGTCGGCGGCCGCGGCGACGGCCAGGACGTCGGCGTCCTCGCCCAGGGGCAGCCGCGGCAGCGCGTCCGGTGAGCCCGCGTCCTCGAGCGACCAGCGCAGCACCTCACCCCTCCCGCCGGCCAGCAGCTGCCGCCCGCCGGGCGCGAACGCCACCGCGTTGAACGGGGTCCCGGGGTCCACCTGGAGCTCGGCGAGCTGCTGCGCGGGCGAGTCCGTGACGTCCCACAGGCTGACGTGGCCCTTCCCGGCGGTCGCCGCGAGGACCCTGCCGTCCCGCTCGACGAGGTCGACGTCGGCCAGGCCGCGCTCCTCGTCGGCGTTCTCGACGACCAGGACGTCCTCCCGGTCCTCGACCAGGCTCCGGAAGTCGTGCCACACGGACAGCCGGCCGTCCCCGGCGGCGCGCGCCACCACCGAGCCGTCGTCCAGCGCCGCGAGCCGGGACGCGCCGTCCGGGCCGATCCACCGCTCGGGGGAGCTCACCGCGGTGGCGTCGATCAGGGCGGAGGTGCCCTCCCGGGTCGGCGCCATCCGGTAGGCCGCCAGGCTGAGCTGCGCGGCGAGGTTGGGCGACTCCCCCCGGATCCGGGAGGCCTCCAGCGCCGTCTGGCGGGAGAGGGCCTCGTCGCGGGCCGTCTCCGCGTCGGCCTGGAAGTGCTCCGCCCGGATCCCCAGGACGCCCGCGACCAGGGCCGCGCAGACCGCCAGGGCCAGCAGGACGAGCGCCACGTGACCGCGCCGCTCGATCTCCCGGGCGCTGCGCTTCTGCCGCTCCAGGGCGTCGTCGTAGTGCCGCTCGCTCTCCTCCAGGTACTCGCGCTCGGCCGGGCTCAGCAGGGCCTGCTGCCGCGGGTCGCCGGTCCAGTCCCGGAAGGAGGCCAGCTGGCCCAGCGGGATGAGCGCGAGAGGGTCACGGTCGTTGGCCAGCCACATCTGGGTGGCGCGCTGCAGCTGCTGGCGGACGTAGAGGTCGCGCCGGCTGTCCTCGATCCAGCGGCTGAGCCGGGACCAGTGGTCCAGCAGGGACTCGTGGCTGAGCTGGACCTCGTCCCGGTCGACGGTCAGCAGGCGGGCGCGGGCGAAGTGCTCGACCACGGAGGAGCCGCCCTCCGGCAGCTCCTCGCGCGGCATCGGCGTGCGCACCACCGTGGCGGAGGACCCGGTGCCGACCACGCGGACCAGGCGCAGGAAGAGCGCCCGGGCGAGGTCCTGCTCGCCGGGGTCCAGGTCCGCGTAGACCTCCTCGGCCCGGCGGTCCACGGCCTCCGTGATGCCGCCCGCCGCGTGGTAGTCGGTCACGGTCAGCTCCCGGGTGCGGGCGTGCTCCCACGTGCCGAGCAGCGCCTGGGAGAGCAGCGGCAGCAGCCCCACCCCGATCTCCGTGCCCCGGGGGGCGACGTCCCGCAGGATCACCTCGACCAGGTCCGGGGAGACGCGGGCGCCGACCGCCTCGGCGGGCCCGACGACGATCCGCTGCAGCTGCTCGCGGGTCAGGGCCCCGAGCAGCACGGGGTGCTCGAGGGCGGCGCGCAGCTCGGCGTGGCTGCTCGCGGGGCCGAAGAAGTCCGCCCGCAGCCCCACCACGACCACCCGGTCCCGGCTCGCCGCGGCGAGCCGGTCCAGGAACCGCCCGTGCTGCCCGGCGTCCCGGGAACCGGTCCAGAGCTCCTCGAGCTGGTCGACGACGAGCAGGTCCGGGTCCGCCTCGACGGCGTCGTCGAGGCGGCGCCCGGGATCCAGGCCCGGGGTGGTGGCCAGCGCGCTCCAGCCGTGCAGCGGCCCGCCCTCCGCGCGCAGCCGGCCGAGCAGGCCGGCGCCCAGCAGGGAGGACTTGCCCGCGCCCGAGGCCGCCACGACCGCGAGGATGCGGGGCCCGTCGGCGCCGGCCAGCCGCGCGACCCGCTCCCCCAGCTCGGCGACCTCCGCGTCGCGGCCGAAGAAGTGCGCCTCGTCCTCGGGCCGGTACGAGCGCAGGCCCACGTACGGGGTGGTGGCCGGCTGGGCCGGCGTGCGGGAGCGGTTGACGTCCTGCCACCACAGCTCCGCCGGCCGGTCCTCGGTCAGCCCGAGGGCGTCCAGGAGGGCGGTGAACTCCTCGCGCAGGGCCGGGCCGGGCAGATGGGCCCCGCTGAGCCAGCCCTGGATGGTGCTGGCGGGCAGGCGGCAGGCGGCCGCGAGCGCGCGCACGGACAGGCCGCGCTCCCGGCGGGCGGCGCTGAGCTGCTCGGCGAGCCGTGGCCGGTCGGTGCCGGGGCGGGTCGAGGCCACCGGGAGCCTCCTCGGGGGGTCGTGGACACGGGGGACCCTGGCATCGTAAGGTCGCCCGCCCCTGCTCCGGCAATGTTGCGCCGGCAGGAGCGCGGTCCCCCGGGTCGTGCTACAGCGGTGCGGGCAGGAGCCGGCCGGTGTCCCAGGGCACGGCCCAGCCGAGGGCGGTGAGCACCCGGTCCAGGAGCACGCCGGTGAACCCCCAGACGGTCACCGTGGACGCCGTGCCGGCCACGGTGACCGTGAAGGCGGGCGAGCGGTAGGTCTGCCGGCCGCGGGTCACGGTCGCGTAGTGCCGGTTGGCCGGGTCGACGAGGTCCAGGACCGGGACGCGGAACACGAGCGAGGACTCGGCGTGGTCCACGACGTCCACGGGCGAGACGTCCTGCCACCAGCCCAGCACGGGGGTGACGAGGTGGTTGGAGACGGGCAGGGGCACCGGGGCGAGGGCCCCGAGCACCTCCACGCCCGCCTGGTCGAGCCCGGTCTCCTCCTCGGCCTCGCGCAGCGCGGCGCGCACGTGCGCGGCGCTGACCTGCCCCCCGGGCAGGGTGACCAGTTCGTGCGGGTCCCCGTCCTCGGGGTCCAGGCGGCCGCCGGGGAAGGCGACCTGGCCCGGGTGGGAGCGCAGGGTCGCGGCGCGCTGGACGAGCAGGACGTCGAGGTCCCGGCCCACCCCGTGCGCGGGCTCGGCGCGGCGGGAGGGCAGGTCGTCGAGCGCGCCGAAGAGGATGAGCACCGCCGAGCGCCGGTAGTTCTCGTCGATGCGCCCGATCCGCCACGGCTCGCGGTCCTCCATCCGCAGGCGGTGGCCGCCGCGGGCCACCCGCAGCAGGTCCTGGTAGGCGTCGCCCGTGCCCGGCCCGCCCCCGTCCGCCCCGATCACGGGCTCAGCGTCCAGCCGTCGGCGCGCAGCTGCGCCCGGGTGCGGCCCGCCAGGTACGCCTCGAGCAGCTCCTCGCGCCCGGGGGCGAACTCGTACTTGAGCAGCGCCGCCGCCTCGGCCGTCCCCGTGGGCCCGGTCCCGTAGGAGGGGCACAGGTCCGCGACGGGGCACGCCCCGCACGCCGGGCGCTGCGAGTGGCAGATGCGCCGCCCGTGGTAGACGAGCCGCTGCGACAGGTCGGTCCAGTCCCGCGGCTCGAACAGCGCCGCGACGTCCCGCTCGACCTTGACCGGGTCCTCCTCGCCCGTCCAGCCGAAGCGGCGGGCGAGCCGCCCGAAGTGGGTGTCCACCGTGATCCCGGGGACCCCGAAGGCGTTGCCGAGGACCACGTTGGCGGTCTTGCGGCCCACGCCGGGCAGGGTGACGAGGTCCTCCAGCCGGCCGGGCACCTCGCCGTCGTGGTCGTCCACGAGCTTCTGCGCCAGGTTCTGGATCGAGCGGGTCTTGGCCCGGTAGAAGCCGAGCGGCCGGACGATCTGCTGGACCTCGGCCTCGTCCGCCTCCGCGAGCGCCCGCGGCGTCGGGTAGGCGGCGAACAGGGACGGGGTGGTCGCGTTCACGCGCACGTCCGTGGTCTGGGCCGAGAGCACCGTGGCGACGAGCAGCTCGTAGGGCGAGCGGAAGTCCAGCTCGGCGACCGCGTAGGGGTAGGCCCCGGCGAGGACCGCGTTGATGCGCCGGGCCCTGCGCTTGAGCCCCAGCGGCGACTCCGGTGTGCCCGTGCGGCGGCGCCGGGCGGCACCGGCCCGCGCCTTGGCGGGGTCCACGAGGCGCAGGTGGGCGGGAGGGCGGGGCACAGGGGGTGGGGCCATCCCCCGATTCTAGGCCGGGCGAGGACCCGGGCTCCGTGACCCCGCACGGCGGGGTGGCTGTGGAACCGGGTGGGGCGATCGTCTAGGGTGACATGGACACTGTGTGAGCTGTGACACGGGTGCCCGGTGCCGCCGGGCGCCCGTGCACCGTGCGCGACGAGAAGGGAAGACCACATGGCTTCGGACTCCACTCCTGCCGAGATCCAGACCTTTGCCCCCAGCACTGACTTCGCGGCCCAGGCCAACGCCGGCGCCGAGCTCTACGACCAGGCCGAGGCCGAGGGGGTCGAGTTCTGGGCCCGTCAGGCGCGCGAGCTGCTGACCTGGAACAAGGAGTTCACCGAGGTCCTCGACTGGTCCAACCCCCCGTTCGCCAAGTGGTTCCAGGACGGCACCCTCAACGCCTGCTACAACGCCGTGGACCGCCACGTCGAGGCCGGCAACGGGGAGCGGGTCGCCATCCACTTCGAGGGCGAGCCCGGCGACAGCCGCAGCTACACCTACGCCCAGCTCAAGGACGAGGTCTCCCGGGCCGCCAACGCCATGGAGAGCCTGGGCGTGACCAAGGGCGACCGCGTGGCCCTGTACCTGCCGATGATCGCCGAGGCGGTCATCGCGATGCTGGCCTGCGCGCGCATCGGCGCGATCCACTCCGTGGTCTTCGGCGGCTTCTCCGCGGACGCCCTGCTCTCGCGCGTCGAGGACGGCCAGGCGAAGCTCGTGGTCACGGCGGACGGGACCTTCCGCCGCGGCAAGCCCTCCATGCTCAAGCCCGCGGTCGACGACGCCCTCTCCCGCGGCGGCTCCTCCGTCGAGCACGTCCTCGTGGTGCGGCGCAACGAGTCGGACGTCGAGATGACCGAGGGCCGGGACGTGTGGTGGCACGACGCGGTGGAGTCCGCCTCCGCGGAGCACACCCCGTCCGAGCAGGGCGCCGAGGACCCGCTGTTCATCCTCTACACCTCCGGCACCACCGGCAAGCCCAAGGGCATCATGCACACGACCGGCGGGTACCTCACGCAGGGCGCGTTCACGCACAAGAACGTGTTCGACCTCAAGCCGGAGACCGACGTCTACTGGTGCACCGCCGACGTCGGCTGGGTGACCGGTCACTCCTACGTCGCCTACGCGCCCCTGGTCAACGGCTCCACCCAGGTGATCTACGAGGGCACCCCGGACTCCCCGCACCGCGGCCGGTTCTGGGAGATCGTGCAGAAGTACGGCGTGACCATCATGTACACCTCCCCCACCGCGATCCGCACCATGATGAAGTGGGGCGAGGAGATCCCCGCCGAGTACGACCTCTCGTCCCTGCGCGTGCTGGGCACCGTGGGCGAGGCCATCAACCCGGAGGCCTGGACCTGGTTCCACCGGGTCATCGGCGGGGGGCGCTGCCCGATCGTGGACACCTGGTGGCAGACCGAGACCGGCGCGATCATGATCTCCCAGCTGCCCGGCGTGACCGTCGCCAAGCCGGGCTCGGCGCAGGTCCCGATGCCCGGCATCAAGGTGGACGTCGTGGACGACACCGGGCAGCCCGTCCCCAACGGGACCTCGGGCTTCCTCGTGCTCCGGGAGCCGTGGCCGTCGATGCTGCGCACCATCTGGGGCGACGACGACCGCTACGTGGACACCTACTGGTCCCGGTTCGGCGAGATGTACTTCGCCGGCGACGGCGCCAAGCGCGACGCCGACGGGGACGTCTGGATCCTGGGCCGGGTGGACGACGTGATGAACGTCTCCGGGCACCGCCTCTCCACCCCCGAGATCGAGTCCGCCCTCGTCTCCCACCCCTCGGTCGCGGAGGCCGCGGTCGTGGGCGCCACCGACGAGACCACCGGACAGGCCGTGATCGCCTTCGTCATCCTCTCGGACCAGGCCGACGCCGAGGGCCGGGACAAGGCGGAGCTGGCCGAGGAGATGCGCGCGCACGTGGGCAAGGAGATCTCCCCGATCGCCAAGCCGAAGAAGGTCCTCATCGTGCCCGAGCTGCCGAAGACCCGCTCCGGGAAGATCATGCGCCGCCTGCTCAAGGACGTCGCGGAGAACCGGGAGGTCGGCGACGTCTCGACGCTCGCGGACCAGACGGTCATGCAGCAGATCGTGGACTCGCTCGGCAAGTAGCCCGGCACGAGCCGGCACGGCAGCGCCCCCTCGCCCCCGCCGCGCGAGGGGGCGCTGCCGCGCCCGGGGCCGGCCCCGGAATGAGAGGATGCGGCCATGACCGCCTCGCGCAGACCGATCTACGTCCTCAACGGCCCCAACCTCAACCTGCTCGGCACCCGGCGCCCGGAGGTGTACGGCACCACGACCCTCGCGGACATCGAGGAGGCCGTGCGCGCCCGGGCCGCGGCCGGCGGGTGGGACGTGGTGTTCCACCAGTCCAACCACGAGGGCGTCCTCGTGGACCGGATCCAGGAGGCCCGGACCGCGGCGGCGGCGATCGTGATCAACCCCGCGGCGTTCACCCACTCCTCGATCGCCATCCACGACGCGCTCGAGGCCGCCGAGCTGCCCGTGGTCGAGGTGCACCTGTCCAACGTGCACCGGCGCGAGCCGTTCCGGCACACGTCCTACGTGTCCCTGCAGGCGGACGCGGTCATCGCCGGGGCGGGCGCCTTCGGCTACGAGCTGGCCGTCGAGCACCTGCTGCGCACGCTGGAGGGCTAACGGCTCAGGCCGCGCACGTGCCCGGCACGAGCGGCTGGGTCCTGCCCGCGGCCTGGTCCAGGGCGCCGCGCAGCTCGCCCAGGGTGAGCGCGTAGCCCACCTCGTCCTCGAGGGCCTTGGCGAAGACCACCCCGACCACCGTCCCGTCCTGGGCCACCAGCGGCCCGCCCGAGTTGCCCTGCCGGACCGCCCCGGCCAGCTGGATGATCTCCATGGTGGCCGGGGCGGCCCCGCCGCCCTGCACCGGGGCCAGCGCGGAGCCCTGGACGGTGGCGGGCCCCACGGCGAAGGGCCCGCCCAGGGGGTAGCCCATGAACGCGACGAGGTCCCCCGCGGCGGGGTCCTCCCCCAGCGCCAGGCCCGGGACCTGCAGACTCGGCGCCGAGAGCACGGCGAGGTCCGTGCCCGGGTCGTAGTGGACGACCGCGGCGCGGTGCACCTGGCCGTTCCGGGTCTGCACCACGGGCTCGTCGACCCCGGCGACCACGTGGGCGTTGGTCACCACCTGCCCGGCGGTGGTCGCGAAGCCGGAGCCGGCCTGGTTCTGCCGGCACTCCTCCGCGGTCCCGTAGACCTTCACCACGGAGCGCCCGGCCTCCTCGAGGGCCGGCGTGTCCACGCCCTCGTCGGGGGCCTCCTGCGCCGGGAACAGCAGGGCGTCGAGCTGGCGGATCCCGGTGGCCCCGCCCACGGCGTCCCGGGCCTCGGTCACCACCTCGCGGACCGGTGCGGGGGTCCGCTCGTCGATGGTGCGCAGCACCGTGGAGGAGGCCACCTGCTGGGACACGGACGGGATGCCGAGCTGGCCCACGAGCGAGGCGAGCAGCGAGAGCACCAGCGCGGCCACGGCGACGTCCAGCACCGCCCCGGCGATCCGGTTCAGCAGCCCGAGGCGCATCCGCTCGGTCACCGCGGACAGGGCGCGGCCGAGCATCCCGCCGAGCATCTGGCCCGCGACCAGCAGCACGAGCACCGTGGCCAGCACGGCGCCCACCCGGTACTGGGAGTCCACCTGCGCGCTGACCCACGGGGCGGCGGTGAACGCCGCCACGCCGCCCAGCACGAGGCCGGCGAGGGAGAACAGGGAGTTGAAGAAGCCGCGGCTGAACCCGTAGAAGAGGTAGCCCAGCAGCACCACGACCAGCAGGACGTCGAGCAGGTTGAAGGACGAAGACATCGGGTTCCTCTGCGTGTTCTGTGGGACCGGGCCCGGGAGCGAGCCCCCAGCATAGGGAGCCCGGCTGTGAGATTCGTGCAGCGTTCCCGCCGCCGCGCCCCGGCCCGCCACGCCCCTCCTTGGGAATCGCGCGCCGGAGACACTACAGTGAACGTCAGGTACGTTAGGTCGCTCACACACAGGTGCGGGCGGCACCCGCCGACATCGGCCGCCGCGGGCCACGGCACGCGGCGGCGTAACTCTGAGGAGAACCATGGATATCGACGTCCTCCGCCGAGCTCCCCTGTTCGCGTCCCTGGACGACCAGGCGTTCGCCGCGCTCACCGAGGAGCTCACCGAGGTCGACCTCTCGCGCGGCTCCACGCTGTTCCACGAGGGCGATCCGGGCGACCAGCTCTACTTCATCATCTCGGGCAAGATCAAGCTCGGGCGGACCGCCCCGGACGGCCGCGAGAGCCTCGTGGCGATCATGGGCCCGGGCGAGCTGTTCGGCGAGATGGCGCTGTTCGACCCGAGCCCGCGCTCCACGTCCGCGACGGCCGTGTCCGAGACCCGCCTGGCCGGGCTCAAGCACGAGAACCTCAAGAAGGTCATCGAGCGCTCCCCGGACGTGTCCGCGCAGCTGCTCCAGGCCCTGGCCCGCCGGTTGCGGCGCACCAACGAGAGCCTCGCCGACCTCGTCTTCTCCGACGTGCCCGGCCGCGTGGCCAAGGCCCTCCTGGACCTGGCCGACCGCTTCGGCCGGCCCGCCACGGACGGCATCCTCGTGGCGCACGAGCTGACGCAGGAGGAGCTGGCCCAGCTCGTCGGCGCCTCCCGCGAGACCGTCAACAAGGCCCTGGCCGAGTTCGTCCAGCGCGGCTGGATCCGGCTGGAGGCCCGCGCCGTGGTGATCCTGGACCTGCAGCGGCTGAAGCAGCGCAGCCGCTGAACCCGTGCGGCAACGGCACGACGGCCCGGTCACCCGCGAGGTGACCGGGCCGTCGCCGTGTCCGGTGCCGGACGGGCCTCAGGACCAGTCGAGGCGCAGCACGGGGCGGCCGTCGCGCACCTCCAGCACCGGGTTGCGGGTCACGACGGCCCGGTTCCGGGCCAGGAAGGCGATGGCCGAGGAGCACTCGGCGATCGACTCGAGGACGCACTGGACCCCGGGCGAGGACAGGTCGCCCACCGAGCGGCCCACGGTGTCCTCCTGGCCCACCAGGTCCCCGAGCCAGCTGCCCCCGGGCTCGGCCACGGCCTGGGCGGCCTCCACCCACCGGCCCCAGACGCCCGTGGACTCCAGCAGGGTGGGGCTCTGCCCGTCGGGGACCACCGCGGTGAAGTAGTGGATGTCGTAGCGGCGGTGGGCGAAGTCGGAGGTGACCCAGTGCGCCAGAGGCCGCAGCAGGTCCGAGCGCAGCACGAGCCGGCGGCGTCCGAGCACCTGGGCCAGGGACACGTCCCCGAGGGCGAGCGCCTCGCGGGAGCGCATCCACTCCGCCCCCTCCACGGACTCCACCGTGCTCATCGGCTCCGACCCCGCCAGCAGCACCCCGGCCTCCTCGAACGCCTGGCGCGCCGCGGCGACCACGGCGCGGCGGGAGCGTCCGACGTCGCCGCCCATGCCGAGCCGGCGCGCCCACTGCGTGGGCGTGGGACCGGCCCAGTCCAGGGGCTCGTCGTCGTGGGCCTCCACGGGGCCGCCGGGGAAGCCCACGGTGCCCAGCGGCGAGTTGCCGGGCCGGTAGGTCAGATAGGTCTCGACGCCGCGCTCCCCGTCCCGGACGAACACCACCGCGGACGCCGGGGTGGGGGTGCTGCCCGGGATGCCGGCACCGCGCTCCAGCCAGGCCTCGGCGGCCTTGCGCTGGCGCTCGGGGACCTCGAAGTACCGCACCGGCGGGAGCCGGTCCGTCCGGAGGGAGCGGATCGGCGGATCAGCGGAACTCGGCAACGACCTCGACCTCGACCGGTGAGTCGAGCGGCAGGACCGCGACGCCCACCGCGGAGCGGGCGTGCACCCCCGCCTCCCCGAAGATGCTGCCCAGCAGCTCGGAGGCACCGTTGACCACCCCGGGCTGCCCGGTGAAGCCCGGGTCCGAGGCGACGAAGCCCACCACCTTGACGATGCGCACGACCCGGTCCAGGTCGCCCACCGCCTCCTTGACGGCGGCCACCGCGTTGAGTGCGGCGCGGGCCGCGAGCTGCTGCGCCTCGTCCGGGGACACGGTGCCCGCGGCCCCGGACGCGGAGACCTTGCCGGTCGCGGGCAGCTCGCCGTCCACGAACGGCAGCTGTCCTGAGGTGTGCACCCAGGAGCCGGTGACCACGGCGGGCACGTAGGCGGCCACGGGGGCCGCGACGGCCGGCAGCTCGAGGCCGAGCTCGGCGATGCGGGCGTCGACGACGGAATCGTTGCTCATGGAGTCCTCCGGAGATCTCGGTTGCTGCGCCCGGGCCTCAGGCCTTGGGGCGCTTGAAGTAGGCGATGGGGTTGGTCTGGACCGGGGCGTTCATGTTGCCCGCCGGGACGTCGGCCGGCGTGGATCCCGGCAGGACGGTGACGAGCTCCCACCCGTCGTCGCCCCAGTTGTCGAGGATCTGCTTGGTCGCGTGGATCATGAGCGGCACGGTGGCGTATTCCCAGGTAGTCATGGGCCCAGCGTAGCCACGAACGGCGGGACGCGCTCCGCCGTGACGGCCCGCACACCGGCTCCGGACCGGTTCGCGCTTGTAGACTGTCCCAATGGCTTCCCGCAAGAACTCTGCCGCGCAGGCACCGTCGGCCCTCGGCAACGTCGTGGCGTTCATCGCCACGAGCATCGTCGCCGGCATCGTGGCCGCCGGTCTCCTGGTCCCCCCCGCAGCGGCCACGGGCCTCGCCGCCAACGCCTCGATCGCGTGGTTCAAGGACCTCCCGGCGCAGATGCAGGCGGGACCGATGTCCCGCGCCTCCACGGTCGTGACCCGCGACGGGACCGAGATCGCGTCGTTCTACGCGCAGAACCGCACCCCCGTCGCCCTGGACGAGATCTCCCCGCACATGGAGGCCGCGATCCTGGCGATCGAGGACCGGGACTTCTACGAGCACGGCGGCGTGGACCTCGGCGGCATCATCCGCGCGCTGGGCAACAACATCATCCGCCCCGACGCGCGCCAGGGCGCCTCGACCATCACGCAGCAGTACGTGAACAACCTGATCATCGACTCCCAGGTCCGCGCCGGCGAGGAGACCACCACCATCGGCGCCGACAAGGGCTACGCGGACAAGATCAAGGAGATCAAGCTCTCCCTCTCCATGGAGCAGGAGCTGAGCAAGGACCAGATCCTGGAGGGCTACCTGAACATGGTGCTCTTCGGCGGTCAGAACTACGGCGTGGAGGCCGCCGCGCAGTACTACTGGGGCATCCCGGCCGCCGAGCTGAGCATCTCCCAGGCCGCGGTGCTGGCCGGGATGGTCCAGTCCCCCAACTACTACGACCCCGCGGCGAACCCCGAGGCGGCCACCGAGCGGCGCAACATCGTGCTCGACACGATGCTGACCACCGGGGCCATCACCCAGGAGGAGCACGCGGCCGCGGCCGCCGAGCCGATCCAGCTGGACCTGCACCCCACGAACTCCGGGTGCACGGCCGCGGAGACCGCCCCCTACTTCTGCGACTACGTCCAGAACGTCATCCTGCAGGACTCGGCGTTCGGCGAGACCCCCGAGGAGCGGCTCAAGACGCTGCAACTCGGGGGGCTCACCATCACGACCACCCTCGACATCGAGGCCCAGCGGGCCGCCCAGGAGGCGGTCAACGAGACGCAGCCGCCGGACGACAACCCGGACAACGTCTCCACCGCCCTCGTGTCGCTCGAGCCCTCCAACGGCGACATCGTGGCGATGGCGCAGAACACGTTCTACTCCGCCGAGGAGGGCAGCTCCAACACCACGTACAACTTCAACGTGGACCGCTCGATGGGCGGGGCCGGGGGCTTCCAGGTCGGCTCGACCTACAAGCCGCTGACGTACGCCACGTGGATCGACGCCGGCAACGGCGCGGAGGACCAGCTCGACGCCACCCAGACCCGGTGGCCCGCCGACCACCGCTGGAAGGCCACGTGCCTGGACAGCGGCTACAAGATCGAGCCCGGCAACAACGGCGAGGGCTTCGAGATCCAGAACGCGGAGCCCGGCTACACCCGGCAGATGGAGGCCGACTTCGGCCTGTACAACTCCATCAACACCGCGATCTACGCGATGGCCGAGGACCTCGATCTGTGCCACATCGGCGAGATCTCCGACGCCCTGGGCATCCACGACGGCAAGGAGGGCAAGCCCGTGGACACCACGGTGCTGTCCTCCCTGCTGGGCGGCTCCGTGGACATCTCCCCGATGACCATGGCCCGGGCCTACGCGGCGTTCGCCAACCGTGGCGAGCTGTGCGAGCCGCGCGCCCTGGAGAAGGTCGTCGACTACACGGGCCGGGAGTACGAGATCCCCGAGACCTCGTGCGAGCAGGTGATCAGCGAGGACGTCGCCGACGGCGTGAACTACGCCCTGAACCAGACCCTGATCCGCGGTTCCGGCTGGCAGCGGGAGATCGGTCTGCCGGGCGCCTCCGCGGCCAAGACCGGCACCACGGACAACTCCACCCAGACGTGGATGGTGGGCTACACCAAGGGCCTCGCCACCGCGTCGTGGGTCGGCAACTACGAGTTCGGCTCCCGCTCCCTGAACGGGCTGAACATCGGCGGGGACCGCACCACCGGCGACGACTGGGTGGACGGCTCCACCTACGCCGGCGGCCAGTGGCAGCAGTTCATGCGCGAGGTGGCCCGGGACTACGACACCGACAAGTTCGAGGAGCCCTCCGAGAAGGTGCTCGAGGGGCGCAACGGCACCTCGCGGCCGGGCTGACCCCGGGGACCGGATGAGCACCGCGAACACCGCGCGGCACCCCGCCGCTCCGGTCCTGCGCGCGGCCGCCGCCGTCGCGGGGGCCGGTGCCGCCGCGGCGGCGGGCCTCGGGGCGTGGGGCGTCGTCGTCGAGCGCCGCCGCTTCCAGCTGCGCACCGAACGGCTCCGGCTGCTGCCCGAGGGCAGTGCGCCCCTGCGCATCCTGCACCTGTCCGACCTGCACGTCTGGCCCGGCCAGGAGACGGTGCGGGACTTCGTGCACTCGCTGGCCGCCCTGGAGCCGGACCTCGTGGTGGACACCGGGGACAACCTCTCCCACCCCGGGGCGCTGCCGTGGCTGCTGGAGATCCTGGACCCGCTCCTCCGCTTCCCCGGGGCCTACGTCCCCGGCTCCAACTGCTACTTCGCCCCGCAGCCGAAGAACCCGGTGCGCTACCTGTGGCGGGACACGTCCGCGGAGTCGCGGGAGGAGGTGACCCGGCTCCCCACCCGCGCCATGCACGAGGCCTTCGACGCCGCCGGCTGGACGCCCCTGATCAACCGCGCCGCCCGGATGGAGGTCGCCGGGCTGACCCTGGACCTGTCCGGGGTGGACGACCCGCACCTGGGCTACGACCGGCACCCCGGCTTCCCGGAGCCCGGGACGGCGGACCTGCGCCTCGGGGTGGCCCACGCCCCCTATCTGCGGACCCTGGACCGCTTCGCCGACGACGGCGCGGACCTGGTGCTGGCGGGCCACACCCACGGCGGGCAGGTCTGCCTGCCGGGCGGGCGGGCCCTGGTGAGCAACTGCGACCTCGAACCCGAGCGCTGCAAGGGGCTGATCACCCAGGGCGGCGTGCCGGTCAACGTCTCGGCGGGCCTGGGGACGTCGCGCTTCGCGCCCATCCGGCTGTTCTGCCCGCCGGAGGCCGTGCTGCTGACGCTCACCGACTAGCCCTCCCGCTGGACGGCGGAGCCGGGCCGCGCCCGGTCACCGGGCGTCCCGGCCCGGCGCCCCGGGTCAGCGCGGCCCGAGCGCGTCCAGCACGGCGGGCAGGCGCGTGATCCCGTCGGCGCCCCGGAAGTGCCCGGCCCCGGGCACCACCCGGACCGCGGCGTCCAGCCGCGCCGCGAGCGCGTCGCTGGCGGCGGCCGGCACGGTCGGGTCGTCGTCGGAGCGGATCACCAGCCGGCGCCGGGCGTCCTCGCGCACCGCGGCGACGTCCACGTCCTCGGCCAGGAACGCGTCGAGGGACGGCTCGCTCTCCAGCGGTCCCGTGAAGCCGGCCACGAGCACGAGCCCCCCGAGCGTCCAGGGCCGCGGCAGACCGGCGAGGTGGCGCAGGATCGTGACGCACCCCAGGCTGTGGCCGACCAGGTGGGTGCGCTCGTCGGGCTCCCCCACCGCCCGCGCCACGGCGTCCTGCCACGGCCCGGGCTCGGGGGCGGAGGGATCCGGCAGCGCCACGAGCACGGTGTGCACGCCGTCGGCGGCGAGCGCGGCGCGCAGCCACGGGAACCAGTGCTGATCGGGGGCGGCGTCGTAGCCGTGCACCACCACGACGCGGCGGGCCGGTGGATCCGGGGTGCTCATCCGGAGATCTCGGGCACCGCCACGATGATCCGGTGGTTGGTCCTGTCGCACAGGTACATCTCCTCGGTGCCCTGGGGCACCGGGCCGCCCTCGGGCCACTGGTCCTCGGGGATCTGGCGCAGGGGTCCGCCGCAGGACGGGCAGATGGGGTCCATGGTCGTCTCCTCCAGGGTCGGGTCGCGGGCCCGGCAGCCCGTGGGGCGAGCTTCCCGCAAAACGACGCCGCCCACAACTCCCCGCGCGGGATGCGACGGCCGGAGGCGGACGCCCTCCCGCCCCGGCCCGTGTGGTCCTACCATGGGATGTGGCACGCACCACACCGGCCGCCCCGACCTCCCGGAGGACCTCCCATGACCGTCGCCGCACACCGCTCCCCCGCCGCCGAGGCACTGCGGGAGGACCTCCGGACCTGGTGCGGCCGCGACGCGGTGGTGGACTCGGAGCTCGAGCACCGGGCGCTCGCCCACGACGCCTCCCACTACCTGCTGCAGCCGGCCGCGGTGGTCCGCCCGCGCTCGGCCGGGGACATGGGCAACCTCTTCCGCGCGGTCGCCCGGCACGGGCTCGGGCTGACCTTCCGCTCCGGCGGCACGTCCCTGTCCGGGCAGTCCGTCACGGACCAGGTGCTCGTGGACGTGCGCCGCAACTTCCGGGACGTCGAGGTGCTGGACGACGGGCGGCGCGTGCGGGTGCAGCCCGGGGCCACGGTGCGCCAGGTCAACGCCCGGCTGGCCCCGTCCGGGCACAAGCTGGGCCCGGACCCGGCGAGCGAGGCGGCCTGCACGGTGGGCGGCGTGGTGGCGAACAACTCCTCCGGGATGGCGTGCGGGACGGAGACCAACACGTACCGGACGCTCGAGTCCATGGTGGTGGTGCTGCCCTCGGGCACCACCGTGGACACCGCCGCCCCGGACGCGGACCGGCGGCTGCGGGAGCTGGAGCCGGCGCTGCACGAGGGGCTGCTGCGGCTGCGCGACCGGGTGCGGGGCAACCCGGCGTCGGTGCGCACGATCGAGCAGCAGTTCTCGATGAAGAACACCATGGGCTACGGCCTCAACTCCTTCCTGGACCACGACGAACCGGTCCGGATCCTGGAGCACCTGCTGATCGGCAGCGAGGGCACCTTGGGCTTCGTGGCCCAGGCGGTCTTCCGCACGGTGCCGATCCTCCCGTTCGCCTCCACCGGGCTGCTGGTGTTCCCGGACCTGGCCTCGGCCACCCGCACGGTCCCGGCTCTGGTGGAGGCGCGCTCGGCCACGGTGGAGCTGCTGGACGCGACCTCCCTGAAGGTCTCCCAGCGCACCGGCCTGGCGCCGGCGCAGATCATGGACGTCGACGTCGACGAGCACGCGGCGCTGCTCGTGGAGTACCAGGGCGCCACGCTCGAGGAGGAGCGCGAGCTCTCCGCCGCGGCCGCCGTGCTGTTCCGCTCCCTCGACCTGGCGGCGCCGGCCGCCCTGACCGACGACCGCACGGCCCGGGCCGCGCTGTGGACGGTGCGCAAGGGCCTCTACACCACCGTGGCGGGCAACCGGCCGAGCGGGTCCAACGCGCTGCTGGAGGACGTCGTCGTGCCCGTCCCGGAGCTGGGCGAGACGTGCGAGCAGCTGACCGCGCTCTTCGACGCCCACGGCTACCGCGACTCGGTGATCTTCGGCCACGCCAAGGACGGCAACGTCCACTTCATGCTCAACGAGCAGTTCGACCGCCCCGACCTGCTGGCCCGCTACGAGCGCTTCACCCAGGACATGGTCGACCTGGTCCTCGACCACCGCGGGTCCCTCAAGGCCGAGCACGGGACCGGGCGCAACATGGCCCCGTTCGTGCGCCGGCAGTACGGGGACGAGCTCTACGACGTGATGGTGCAGCTCAAGCGGCTGGTGGACCCCGACGGGCTGCTCAACCCGGGGGTGCTCCTCAACGAGGACCCCACGGTGTACGTGCGCGACCTCAAGACCGCGCCCCCGGTCGAGCAGGAGGTGGACCGGTGCGTGGAGTGCGGCTACTGCGAACCGGTGTGCCCGTCCAAGGACATCACCCTCACCCCGCGCCAGCGCATCGTGGGCCGGCGGGAGATCGCGGCCGCCGAGGAGCGCGGGGACGCCGAGCTCGCCGCCCGACTGCGCACCGAGTACGACTACGAGGGTCTGCAGACGTGCGCCGTGGACGGGATGTGCGTGACCGCGTGCCCGGTGCTGATCAACACGGGGGACCTCGTGCGACGGCTGCGCGCCGAGAACCACAGCAGGGTCGCGGACGCGGGCTGGGGCGCCGCGGCCACGGCCTGGGGGGCGACGACGACGGGCGCCGGGCTGGGGCTCAGCGTCGCGGACAGGCTGCCCCCGGCGCTGCCCCGGGCCGCCACGACGCTGGCCCGCGCCGTCCTGGGCGGCGAGCACGTCCCGCAGTACAAGGAGGAGCTGCCCGCGGGCGGTCCCGCCCGGCCGCGCCGGCGGGACGCGGGCGCGGAGGCGGTGTTCTTCCCGGCCTGCATCAACTCGATGTTCGGCACCCCGGAGGGCGAGGGCCTGACCGCGTCCCAGGCCCTCCTGGCGCTGTGCGACCGCGCGGGGGTGCGCGTCACCGTCCCGGAGGGCATCGGCAGCCTGTGCTGCGGCACGCCGTGGAAGTCGAAGGGCCTGCCCACCGGGTACGCGACGATGTCCGAGCGCACCCTCGCGGCCCTCTGGGAGGCCTCCCGGCAGGGGGAGATGCCGGTGGTCTGCGACGCCGCCTCCTGCACCGAGGGCCTGGAGACCATGGCGGAGCTGGCCGCGGCCTCGAGCCCGTACTCCGCCCTGCGCTTCGTGGACTCGGTCGAGTTCGTCGCCGACCGGGTCCTGGGGCGGCTGCGCGTGAGCCGGCCCGTGGGCTCCATGGCGCTGCACCCCACGTGCTCGAGCGTGCACCTGGGCGTCACCGGGGCCTTCGAGACGATCGCCCGCGCGATCAGCGACGACGTGGTGGTGCCTGCGGCGTGGGGCTGCTGCGCCTACGCCGGGGACCGCGGCATGCTGCACCCGGAGTTCACGGCGTCGGCGACGGCGGCCGAGGCCCGGGAGGTCAACCAGCGCCGCTTCGACGCCTACGCGTCCCTGAACCGCACCTGCGAGCAGGGCATGACGGAGGCCACCGGGCACGCCTACCGGCACGTGCTGGAGCACCTCGAGGAGGCCACCCGCTGAGCCGATCCTTCCATCAAGTTGTGCACAACTGAGTTGCGTGCAACCATGAGGACATGGATGCAGATCTCCGGCTCGACGCGCAGCTGTGCTTCGCGCTCTACGCGGCCTCCCGGGCCACGACGGCGGCCTACCGCGAGCCGCTGGCCGAGCTCGGCCTCACCTATCCGCAGTACCTCGCGCTGCTGGCGCTGTGGGAGGAGGACGGGCAGACCGTCACCGCGCTCGGCTCCCGGCTGCGCCTGGACAGCGGGACCCTCTCCCCGCTGCTGAAGCGGATGGAGACCGGCGGGCTGCTGGAGCGCCGCCGCGGCCACGCCGACGAGCGGCGCGTCACCGTGCACCTCACCGCGGCCGGCGACCGGCTGCGCGAGCGCGCGCCGGACGTGCAGCGCCGCGTCCTGGACGCCTCCGGGCTTGCCCCGGAGGAGATGGCCACCCTGCACCGGCTCGCCCGCAGGATCGGCGCCTCCGGCACCGCCCCGGCCGGCACCGCGCCGGAGACCACGGCGTCCGGCGCCACCCCACTTGGGGCCGTCCCGTCCGGGACCACCCCGTCCGGGACCACCCCGTCCGAGAACCCCACCGAGGAGTAAACCCATGCAGACCGTCTACACCGCCGAGGCCCTCGCCACCGGCGCCGGCCGCAACGGCCGCACCCGCACCACCGACGGCCGGATCGACCTGGGACTGGCCGTCCCGCAGGAGATGGGCGGCTCCGGCGACGGCACGAACCCGGAGCAGCTCTTCGCCGCCGGCTACGCCGCGTGCTTCCACTCCGCCCTCCAGCTCGTCGCCCGGCAGCAGAAGGTCGACCTGGGCGAGTCCAGCGTCGGGGCCCGCGTGGGCATCGGCGGCGACGGCCAGGGCGGCTTCGCCCTCCAGGTCGCCCTGGAGGTCGTCCTGCCCGACCTCGACCAGGACACCGCCCGGGCCCTGGCTGAGAAGGCCCACCAGGTCTGCCCGTACTCCAACGCCACCCGGGGCAACATCGACGTCGCCGTCGAGGTCGTCGAGGACTGAGCCCCCGGCCCGAGAGCACCCCCGCCCCCTACCGATCGACCGATCCGGAGCACCGATGACGCAGCACACCCGCACCCGCCAGGTCGTCCTGGCCTCCCGCCCGCAGGGCGCCCCCGTCCCGGAGAACTTCCGGCTCGAGGAGACCGACCTGCCCGAGCCGGGCCCCGGACAGGTCCTGGTCGCCAACCGCTGGATGTCCGTGGACCCGTACATGCGCGGCCGGATGAACGACGTGAAGTCCTACGTCCCGCCGTTCCAGGTGGACCAGCCGCTGGACGGCGGCGCCGTGGGCGAGGTCGTCGCCTCGGCCGCCCCGGAGCTGCCGGTGGGCACCACGGTGCTGCACGGTTCCGGGTGGCGCGAGCACGCGCTGCTGGACGCCGCGGCCGCCACCGCGGTGGACCCGGAGCTCGCTCCGGAGCCGGCCTACCTGGGGGTGCTGGGCATGCCCGGGCTCACCGCGTACGCGGGCCTCATGGGCGCCGCCCGGTTCCGGCCCGGGGACACGGTGTTCGTCTCGGGCGCCGCCGGGGCCGTGGGCTCGCTGGTCGGGCAGATCGCCCGGCTCAGCGGCGCCGCCCGCGTGATCGGCAGCGCGGGTTCGCCGGAGAAGGTCCGGCGCCTGCTGGAGCTCGGCTTCGACGCCGCCTTCGACTACCACGACGGCCCGGTGCTCCCCCAGCTGCGGCAGGCGGCGCCCGAGGGCGTCGACGTCTACTTCGACAACGTGGGCGGCGAGCACCTCGAGGCGGCGATCTCCGTGCTGAACACCCGGGGCCGGGTGTGCCTGTGCGGGGCGATCTCGCAGTACAACGCCACCGAGCCGCCGGCGGCGCCGCGCAACCTGGCGCTGGCGATCGGCAAGATGCTGACCCTGCAGGGCTTCCTCGTCAGCGGCTACCAGGACATGGCCCCGGAGTTCCGGGAGAAGATGGCCGGCTGGCTGGCGTCCGGCGAGATCGCGTGGGACCAGACCGTGCGGGAGGGCCTCGAGGACGCCCCCCAGGCGTTCATCGACCTGCTGGCCGGGGCGAACACCGGCAAGATGGTCGTCAGCCTCTGAGACCGGCCACGTCGCCGCGCAGCCGCGCGGCGAGCTCGCGCACCCCGGACACCCTGAGGTCCGGGGTGCGCGCGTACTCCGGCCACGGTGCACCGTCGCGGTCCACCCACACCGTGCGCATCCCGGCCCGGGCCGCGCCGTGCAGGTCCCAGGCGTTCGCCGCCACCATCAGGGCGCGCTCCAGCGGAAGGCCCCAGATGCCTCCCGCCCAGGCGTAGGCCTCCGGGGCGGGCTTCCAGCACGGGGCGTCGTCCACGGAGAGCACGTGCTCGAAGTGCTGGCGCACCCCGCCGCGCTCCAGCAGGCCCTCCGAGGTGGCCTGCGAGCCGTTGGTCAGCGCCGTGATCCGGAACCCCGCCTCCGCGAGGGCCGTGATCCCCGACCGGATGTCCGGGTGGACGGGCAGCCGCTGCATGCCCTCCCGGACGTGGCGCACGGCCTCCTCCACGTCCCGGTTCGGCGCCTGGGCCGCGAACAGGGAGCGGGCCACGGAGTCCCCCAGGACCGCGAAGGGCTGCGACTCGCCGTGCACGGCCAGTGCGAAGCCCTCCCGGAGCACGCCGGCGAACCACGTCTGCGCGAGCGGGCCCGGCAGCCCCAGCTCCTCGAAGACGCCCTGCAGCGGGCTCATGTCGGACATCGTCTCGTTGACGTCGAACACGAGGACCGGTTTCTCGTCGGCGGTCATGCCTGCTCCCCTCGCCCTGCGGCGGCTCCCGGGGGAACCGGTGGTGCCCACAGGATACGGGCGGGTCCCGCTCGGCCCCGCGGAGCCGGCGTCATGAACCGGTGGGCAGCGTGGCGGTCACTCCGCCGGGCCGTGCAGCCCGCTTCCTGCCCCGGGCACCGGCTGCCGGGCCCGCCGCGGACGCCGCCGGAGCGGTGGCGCCGAGCCGTGCGCTCAGCCGGCCGCGGCGAGCCGGCCCAGCGGGCTGTTCTCGAAGTCCTCGAGCAGGGCCTGCGGGTCCGCGTAGACGGCGGCGGCCCCGGCCTCCCGCAGCTCGCTCTCGCTGATCCCGCCGCTGGTCAGGCACACGGCGTCCAGCCCCAGCTTCCACGCGGACTCGACGTCCCAGCGGGCGTCGCCCACCACGATCGCGTCCTCCGCGCGCAGGCCTCCGGCCTCGAGCGCCGCGGCGAAGATGTCCGGGGCGGGCTTGCTCTGCTCGGCGTCCGTGGCGGTCGTCACCGCGGTGAGGACGTCGTCGGAGCCCAGGGCCTCGCGCATGGCGGCGACCTCGGTGGCGTTCGACGACGACGCCAGCACCACCACCAGACCGGCGTCGGTGCAGCGGCGCAGCAGCTCCATCGCGCCGCGGGTGGGCGTGAGCCCGGCCCAGTACACGGAGAACAGCGCGCCGTGGGCGGCCCCGATGGCGGCGTCCTCGTCCGTGTCCCGGTCGGCGGGCAGCAGCTGGTCGATCAGCTGCTCCGAGCCCATCCCGATGAGCCGGTGGATGCGGTGCATGGGCACGTCGTGGCCGGCCTGGTTGAAGGCGTGCCACCAGGCGACGGTGTGCAGGTAGCTGGAGTCGATGAGGGTGCCGTCGACGTCGAACAGCACACCGCGGCGGGTGCGGCGGGTGGGCGCGGACGAGCTCTCGGATCCGGAGGAGGTCATGGTCTCAGCATGTCATCACTAAGACTGCTGATCAACGGCCGCTCCCGGTGCGGCGCAGCACCCGGACGGGGCCCCGCCCGGGTGCTGCCCGCTCATGACCCCTGCTTCTCCTCGGCGGCGTTGCTCGGGCCGTGGCCCTGGTCGACGGTGGCGGCCGGAACGGGCGGCACGGCGAGGCGCAGCTGCCGGCCCTCCTCCTCGAGGTCCAGGGCGGAGTTCGCGAAGCGCAGGACCACGGCGGAGGCCGCGTCGGTCATCTCGTCCAGCGCCCGGACGTCGATGTTGCTGAGGTCGTCGCACGACGCGTGGTAGCAGAAGTCGTAGCCGACCCCGGCCCGGCCGCCGAACAGCGCGGCCTGCTCCACGGTCTTGATGCCCTCGGCGCCGGTGAAGAGGCCGCCGGAGGGGACGCCCTCGTCGATGAACGGCCCGTAGTCGCTGCGGCCGCTGAACTCGGTCTCGCCCGAGGCCAGCCCCACGGAGCCGAAGTGCTCGTGGAAGGCCGCCTCGATCGCGGCGGATCCGGCCGGGGCGGGCACCGAGCCGTCCTCCGGGCCGAACGCCGAGGCGTCGCCGTCGTAGACGAAGCGGCCGTGGTTCGGGGAGGCGATCATGTCGAAGTTCAGGTACAGCGCGACGGCCTCCAGCGCGGCGGGGTCGTTGGCCTTGAGGTCGGCCACGTAGTGCCGGGATCCGCGCAGGCCGAGCTCCTCCGCGCCCCACCACGCGAAACGGACGTTGTTCTCGGTCTCCGTCCCCGCGAGCGACTCGGCGATGGCGAGGATACCCGCGGAGCCGGAGGCGTTGTCGTTGATCCCGGGGCCCTCCGGGACGCTGTCCAGGTGCGCGCCCACCATGACCGTGCGCGCCGGGTCGCCCGTGCCGGTCTCGGCGAGGACGTTGGAGGTCTCGCGGCTCTCGGAGACCGTCTCGGCGGTGATCGTGATCTCACCCCCGCCCAGCAGCGCCTTCCCGGCCGCGTAACTGAGGCCGATCACGGGGATGGTCACCACGCCCGGTTCGCCGAGGGTGCCGGCGACCACGCCCTCCTCCCCGGGCAGGCCCGTGTTGAAGATCAGCACGGCGGAGGCACCGGCGGCCTGCGCGTTGGCGGCCTTCACCGCGAAGGCGCACGTGCCCCGCTGGAGCAGGGCCACGTTGCCCGCCTCGAAGTCGGCGAAGTCCTCGGCCTCGCACCCGCTGGTGCCGGCGGCCGGCTCCCCGGTCGTGCCCACGGCCTGCACCGGCGCGGTCACGCTGCCGGAGCCGGAGTAGGACATGACCGCCGCCTCCTCGGCGGTCAGCTGCCGCGGGGCGCCGCCCGGCCCGGGCACCGTGACCGTCGTCGGGGCGAGCTCCTGGAAGAACGGGAACGTGAACTCCTGGACGCGCGGGGCGTAGCCGGCGGCCCGCAGCCGGCCGAGCACGTAGTCCACGCTGGCCCGGTAGCCGGACGTGCCCGAGGCACGGTTGCCGTCGTTGGCGTTCGCGATGGCCTGGAACACCTCGAGGTGCTCCAGCACCTGCACCGGAGGGCCGGGTTCCGCGGTCATCGCGATCGCCCCGGTGCTGTCGACTCCGCCCGGGCGCTCACGGCCCGGTGGTGGTGGGTGCAGTGGCGCATGTGCCCTCCCGAGGCTGAGGCCGGTCGGGACCCGACCGTGACGTCGGCTCCATCGTGCCGGTGGAGCGATATGCACAGAGTCCCAGCTCGGGGAGGGCAGGACAAGGATTCCCGGCATGTTGAGAAAGAGGACGGCCCCGCCGGGACGCGCGGGGCGTCCCGGCGGGGCCGTCCGGCCGTCGAGCCCGGTGGCGGTCAGGCGGCCGCCTTGTCGTGGCCGTGCCCGTGCCCGTGGCCCCGGCCGTGCTCGGAGTGCGGGCCGTGGCCGCGGTCCTTGCCCTGCGGGTGGCCCGTGGCGCCCCGGCCCTTCTGCCGGTAGGGCTCGCCCTCGCCGTTGACGTCGTGGGTGGACATCGCATAGCGCAGGACGACGGCCGCGGCGGCGTCGGACATCTCCTCCATGCCCTGGAGGTTGACGTTGGTGATGTCGTCGCACACGGAGTGGTAGCAGGAGTCGTACGCGGCCCCGGCCTGGCCGCCGAACAGCGCGGCCTGCTCCTCGGTCTTCACGCCCTCGGCGCCGGTGAAGAGACCGCCGGAAGGGATGCCGACGGCGATGAACGGCCCGTAGTCGCTGCGGCCGCTGAACTCGGTCTCGCCGGAGGCCAGCCCCGCCGAGGCGAAGTACTCGTGGAACGCCGCCTCGATCGCCCCGGAGCCCTCGGGGGCCTCCGCGGAGACCTCCGGGCCGAACGCGGAGCCGTCGCCGTCGTAGACGAAGCGGCCGTAGTTCGGGGAGCCGATCATGTCGAAGTTCAGGTACAGCGCGATGTCCTCGAGCGCCCCGGGGTCGTTGGCGGCGAGGTCCTCGACGTAGTGCTCGGCGCCCAGCAGGCCGAGCTCCTCCGCGCCCCACCAGGCGAAGCGCACGTTGTTCTCGGTCTTCGTCCTGGCCAGGGCCTCCGCGATGGCGAGGACGCCCGCCGACCCGGTGCCGTTGTCGCTGATCCCCGCGCCCACCGGGACGCTGTCCAGGTGCGCGCCCACCATGACCGTGTTCCCGGGCTCGCCCGTGCCGGTCTCGGCGAGGACGTTGTAGGTGGTGCGGTTCTCGGAGACGGTGTCCGTGACGACCGTGACCTCCCCGGCGTCCAGCAGGTCCACGCCGGCCGCGTAGCTGAGGCCGACCGTCGGCAGGGTGGTCGCCTCGGGCGAGCCCAGCGTGCCGGCCACCGCGGACTCGCTGTTCGGCAGGCCCGTGTTGAAGATCAGCACGGCGGAGGCGCCCGCGGCCTCGGCGTGGGCGGCCTTGGTGGCGAAGGAGCAGCTGCCGCGCTGCAGGAGGGCCACGCTGCCGGCCCGGAAGTCGGCGAAGTCGCTCGCCTCGCAGCCGCTGGTGCCGGCCACGCGCTCCCCGGTGGTGTCCACGGCCTGCACCGGCGCGGTGACGGTGCCCGTGCCGGAGTAGGTCATCACGGCGACGTCCTCCGCGGCGAGCTGCGTGCCGTCCGCGCTGACCGTGGTCGGGCCGACCTCCTCGAAGTACGGGAAGGTGAACTCCTGGACCTCCGGGGTGTAGCCGGCGGCCCGCAGCCGCTCGACCACGTAGTCCACGCTGGCCCGGTAGCCGGAGGTGCCCGAGGCGCGGTTGCCGTCGTGGGCCTCCGCGATGGACTGGAAGGCGGTCAGGTGGTCCGCGAGCTTCTGCTGGGTGACGGCCTGGGTGATCTTGTGGGTGGTGTTGTTGTTGCTGTGGTCGCGGGAGGGGGCCGCGACGGCGCTGGTGGCCGTGAGCGCCAGGGCACCGGCCAGAACGGCCGAGGTGATCCAGGAGCTGGGCGTGCGAACGGGCATGGAACCTCCAGGTGAGCGACGGCCGGGAGGTGACCCGGCCGTGACGCGGTTCACAGTCGTCGAGGGGACGACTCGGATTTGCACATGTTCACAGGGAGGTTACTCGTGGGTCAATAACTTTTGTCCACAGATTCGTGGACAGGATCCGGGCCCGACACGGCCGCCGGGGCCCGATTTCCCACGCGCGGGCGCGGATGGCTATGATGGAGCAGTTGTTTCCGGCAGGATGTCGGATGCTTCACGGGATGTGGCGCAGCTTGGTAGCGCGCGTCGTTCGGGACGACGAGGTCGCAGGTTCAAATCCTGTCATCCCGACCACGAAACAGAAGGCCCCGGACCACTGCGGTCCGGGGCCTTCTGCGTGCCCGGCTCCCGCTGGGCGAGTGCGGCCGAGGGGGTCAGCTCAGCCGGCCGCCGGAGCGATCGAGGTAGCAGGCCGCGCACAGCGACTCGTAGGAGACCGCCGCGCCGTCGATGGCCACCTGGTCCCCTTCGAAGATGAACTCCCCGCCGACGAGCCGGGCGTTGAACATGGCCTTGGACCCGCAGCGGCAGATCGTGCGCAGCTCCTCGACCGTGTGCGCCACCGCCAGCAGGCGGGCCGCGCCGGGGAACGCCTCGGTGCGGAAGTCCGTGCGCAGGCCGTAGGCGAGCACCGGGACACCGTCGAGCACCGCGATGCGCAGCAGGTCGTCCACCTGCTCCGGCGTCAGGAACTGTGCTTCGTCCACCAACAGGCAGTGCACGGGCCCGTTCTCCTCGACGGCCGTGCGGAAGTGCTCGCGCACGAGGTCCTCCGGAGCCAGCAGGAGGTCCACGTTGCGCGACTCCCCCAGCCGCGAGACCACGGTGTCGGCGCCCTTGGAGTCGACGGCCGGCTTGGCCACGAGGACCTTCTGGCCCCGCTCCTCGTAGTTGTGGGCGGCCTGGATCAGGACCGTGGACTTGCCGGAGTTCATCGCGCCGTGGCGGAAGTAGAGCTTGGCCATCAGGCGGTGCTGCTGTGCTGGGTCGGGGGCATGGGGGTGTTCACGACGGGTGTCTCCTGGAGGCGTGCTGCAGGTCCGGAACAAGAGCGCCCCGGACGGTTCCAGGACACTGTACGTCCACCACAGGACGGGCGCAGGATGCCCCCCAAAGCAGGGGCAGGCTCCACCCGCCAAGACGCAAATACATGAATTACGCTCGAAACGACCAGGCATTACCGCTCGGTACGTCACGGCAGGCCGATCCGCCGTCGTGGCTACAGCGCTCTCCTCACCGCCCTCGGGCCCACGCGTTCGGTGCGGGTGTTCCACGGGAGCACGGAGAGAACTGCCGGTCTGTCGCGGGCATCCAGGGGGGATGTCCGGACGTCGAGTCGCTCTGGGGAGAGGACTGCAGATGAGTCAGCACGTCAACATGATCGGCGGCATGATGGACCGCGCCGGAGGCAGCGTCCTGAACGCCGCCCTCGAGCTGTTCACGCAGTGGTCCCTGTGGTTGGGCATCGGCCTGGCCGTCATCGCGGTGATCAGTTCCGCCATGACCAAGAAGGTGCCGTGGACCCGTGAAGCCTCGGTGTGGCTGTACTCGATGGCCGCCACCGCGTGCTTCGCCGTGCACTGGGCGGCCCCTCCCCTGTGAGCCCAGCCGCCCGGACGACCGAGCCCCGTCGCACACAGCGCGGCGGGGCTCGGTCGTCCGGGCGCTCAGTTGCTCCGGCTACTTCCGGGACGAGGAGAAGACCAGCTTCTCGTCCCCGCCCTCCAGGTCCCGCTCCGCGAGAGACCACTTCTCCTGCACGAGCTGGTCGACCAGCTCGTCGGTCAGTCGCTGCTGCTCGCCCCCCTGGAGGCCCAGTCCCTCCTCCAGCGCCCGCCGCAGATCATCCGGGGAGAACGGCCCGCCCTGCCCGGCCAGTTCCGGGGCGGAGAGGTCGCCCAGCACGCACAGCCCCTCGCAGATCACCACGACCATCAGGCCGGCTTCGAGCGTCGTTGACGTGGTCGTCGTGGTGCTGGTCGACGTCCGCTCCGTCACCTGGACCGGGGCACCACCGCCGACCGGTCCGGCATCTGCCGATCCAGTGCCGCTGGCGAGCACCTGTCCCGCAGCAGTTCCCTGCTCGGGAACGAGGGTCTGCGTCGCACTCCCGACCGGTGCTGCGGCCTGAGCCGGTTCCCCGGCCGCAAGAGTTCCTCCGCCGGAGGCCTCGGCCGGCGTCGCGGGAGCGGACGTCGGTTCCGGCTGGGCGGTCGGCTGCGGCGCCGGGCGGGACGTGGGCTGCGGCGCAGGGCTCTTGCTGGGCGTCGCCGTGCTGAGCGGCGGCAGGGGCTCGTAGGTGTGCGTCCCACGCGCCTCGGCCGCGGCACCACCGCAGCCGGTGAGGGCCGCGAGCGCGAGGGCCGCGACGACGACGGTGCGGGTCTTGCGGAACATGGAGGTCTCCCGGAGAACTGGGGCGGAAGTGGACATCAGGCAGAGCGGTCCGTGGAGACGGACGGGCGGCGGCGCAGCGCCCATGCGCCGAGTGCCGCGACGACGGCGACTGCGGCGAGAACCACTGAGGTGGCCGTGCCGCGTCCGCTCGCGGTGGCTGCCGCCCCCATGCCGGTGTTCGCCATGGCCGGGTCGGCGTACGCGGCTCCCCCCGTCGTCGTGGTGGTCTCCGTGACGACCTCGGTGTGGGTGGAGGTCTGCTCGTCGAACAGGACGAAGGCCTCGACCACGGCGGTGGTACGGGTGTCCGGAGCGTCGACGACGAGCAGGTCTCCCCCACCAGTGCCGCGGTTGTCCCGGTTCCCGCCCGGAATCGCCACGGTGATGGCTTTCCCGTCGACGGGATCGCCCGACGGGCTGTCGCCGGCCACCGGGGCAGAACCTGTGTCGTTGTCGTGGCTGCTGCTGTCGTCGCCCTCGGAGCTGTCGGGCAGAGCCTCGTCCTGGTCCACGGCGCCGGTCTTCGGCGGAGTCGGCGCGGTCGGCGTGGACCCACTCGGCGCGGCGATCCTGAAATCGGCACTCGCCCCCCAGTCGAGCGTGCGTTCCTGCCCGGCGATGAGCAGATCGCGGTACTGCTCGTGGGCGAGGACGGTGAGCTCGGTCGAGGGCATGGTCGCCGTGAGGTCGGCGGTGAACTCGCCCTCGGTGACTCCGGCGGGCACGGCCAGCTCCAGGTACTTGTCCCGGTCTCCGCCGGTGAAGGTCCGCGTCGTCGTCCCGTCCGCGAAGGTGACGGGCCCCGACAGGGTGACAGTGGTGGTGTAGTAGGCCTGCGGCATCTGGACGAGCAGGGTGTCGGGCCGGCCGTCCGGCTCGAAGGACACGGAGATCGTGTAGCTGCTCTGCGGGGTCACGGACGGGACGTTGGTGCGGGCGTCCTGAACCAGGAACGCGGCGCGGTCGAGGTGGGACTGCTCGAACCCGGAGGGCCCCGGGAGGGGACGGTCGGCGGCCGTGGACAGCGAGCGCACGGCCCGGTGCACGGCGAGCGCCTCGTCGGCGTCGTCGGTGGCACCGAAGGCCGAGAGGATGTAGCCGGCCAGAGCGGCGTTCTCCGGCTCCCAGTAGACCGGGGCGTCGCCGGCCTTCTCCCCCACCACGCTCTGCCACCCGGCCTCCGGGTCGTCGAACGGCTCGGCCACCGTGTAGCTCTCATCGTCCAGCACAGGCTTCCCGGCCGGAGCCAGGGGCTGGTCCTCATGGATCCCGTAGGCGGTGTCGCCGTTGGTCAGCACCACCGGAGAGAGGTGGGACTCAGCGTCGGTCTCCGGCCCGCCTTCCGGGATCTCCGACACGTAACCCGCGATGGCGACCGGCGCGGCCACGGCCGGGGTCGCGCCGGCCAGCGTTCCGGTCACCGCGGTGGTGCCGGCAAGGGCTGCGAGCGCGAGGAGCCGGCCGCGGGAGGTCGGAGCGGGGCGGGGCATGGAAACTCCTGGAAGGGTGAGATGGGGATCGGCCGGTGAGGGGGTGGATCGATCTTTACTAATGTAATTGCATGGACGAGCTGTTGTCCGCGGAAGACGTAGTGCGACAGCGGATGTGCCCACAAGAGGGGACCGGCACCTCTGCGGCGACGTCACGGGACAGGGCTGGTCTCGGGGTCGAGGGCCAGGTCGACGACGAGGTTGTTCGTGTAGGACCACGACGGCGATCCGTCCGGTTGGACGTAGTCGCCGGAGCAGGTGATCAGGGACAGCCCCGGATCACCGGTCAGCTCGAAGATGTCGAGCGGCGGAGCGTCTCGTGGAGTCGGCTCGCGCACCGCCGTCACCGTGTAGGAGAACACTCGCCCGGTGCCGTCCGAGACCCACAGCTTCTGCCCCGGTTGCGCCGTGTACAGGGTGCCGAGGGTCGGGGCGTCGTAGGGATAGTCAACGTGCCCGGCCAGCACCGCGTTGCCGTGCTCCCCGCCGACCGGGGCGGAGGCCGAGTACCAGCCGAGCGCCGCGTGGTCGTCGTGCGTGGGCACCGCCATGTTCCCGGCCGCATCGGCTGCCACGGGTTCGAGCGCCGCATCGATGCCGATCGACGGAGAACAGACCCGAGCCCGGGTCTGCAGGTGTCCGCAGTTCTCCGGGCCCCGCACCGCAGGGTGAGCGCCGGGGTCGCCGGCCGCCCGGGCGTCGTCCGGTAAGAGCGAGGTGGCGTTCAGCGGGTCGGGGGCGCTCACCGAGGCGGGGTCGCCGTGCTGGACGTCCCCACCGAAGCCGGCCGCCGGGGCACCGGTCAGCCACTGCTGGAGGAGCAGGACGACCGCTGCCAGCGAGACGGCGGCGAGCAGGACCGACGGCACGGGGCGTCGGACCGCGGCCGTCGTGGAAAAATTTGCATCATCCTGGATCGGCATCGGACTACATCTTCAGCACGTTGAGGACCGTGGGCCCCAGCACGGTGAGGAACAGCACCGGGAGGATGAAGAGCATCAGCGGGATGAGGATCTTCGTGGGGATCTTCTGCGCTGCCTCCTCGGCCCGCTGCCGTCGCTTCACCCGCATCTCGTTGGCCTGGGTCCGCAGCACCGTGGAGATCGAGATGCCGTACGCGTCCGCCTGGATCACCGCCCGGGTGAATGCGCGCAGGTCGGGCACGTCGGTGCGCTGCTCCAGCGCCAGGTAGGCGTCGCGACGCGGAATGCCCACGCGCATCTCCTGCAGGGTGCGCATCAGCTCCTCCGCGAGCGGACCCTTGCCGTTCTGCCCGGCGCGGGCCATGGCCGATTCGAAGCCCAGGCCGGCCTCCACCGCGATCATCATCTGGTCCAGGGTGTCGGCGAGCTCCAGACCGATCGCCTTCTGTCGTTCGGTGCCGCGGGAATACAGCAGCAGCTCCGGCACGAAGTAGGCCACCGGTGGGATGGCTGCGACCATCAGCACGATCATGCCGTTGTCCCCCGCCAGCGCGAGGAGAAGCAGGCCGAGAAGCACAGCGCCGGCCAGGGCGTAGACCTTGTAGGCCATGAGCCGGGCCACCGGCCAGTCCGCGGGTCGTCCCGCCTTGGCGTGCAGGCCCTCGAGCCGATCCCGTCCGTTCTCCGTGGTGAACCGGCGGGCCCAGCCGAAGTCCGGTGCGTCGCGGATCGCCTGGGTCTCGGTCGCGCCGAAACCGATGCCGAGGTTCTGGCGCACCAGCCGGTCGCCGCCCCAGCGCACGCCGACGGCGAGCCAGATGGCCAGGGCGGCCGCACCGGCGAGGAGGAGGAGACCGAGGAACAGGGAGGTCATGAGAGGTCCTTCGAGGAACGGGTGGAGGAGCTCAGAACTGGATCTTGACGATCCGGGACATCCAGAACCCGCCGATGGCGAACATCAGCAGGGCGACGACGATCATCGCGTAGCCGAAGATCCCGCTCGTGAGGAACTGGGAGATGTACTCGGGGGAGATCACAGTGAGGACGGCGGCGATCAGCACCGGCAGGGCCATGAGGATGTAGGCGGACATCTTTCCCTCGGCGGAGAGCGTCTTGACCTGGCGCCGGATCTGGTTGCGCTCGCGGATGGTTCCGGCGACGCGGTCGAGCACCTCGGCGAGGTCACCGCCGACTTCGCGGTGGATGCCGATGGCCTGGGCGACCCAGGAGAAGTCCTCGGACTCCATCCGCTGGGCGGTCAGGTGGAGCGACGTGTCGAGGTCCATGCCGAGCCGCGTTTCGTTGACCACGCGGGTGAGTTCCTCGGAGGTCGGGGACTGGGACTCCCGGGCCACCGCGTCCACGGCCCGCAGCAGGGAGTGGCCCGCGCGCAAAGAGCCGGCGAACAGCTGCAGGGTGTCGTCGAGCTGATCGGCGAAGGCTCGCTTGCGGCGGGCGGTGAGGAAGCCGACTGCGACCTTGGCCACCATCGGCGCTGCGAGGAGGAACAGCACCCCGAGCAGGCCACCACCGGCGATCGTCCCGACCGCGGTGGCGGCCGCCGTTCCGGCTGCGACCAGTACGAGGAAGTCAGCGGGTGAGGCCTTGATCCCGGCGTTCTCGAGGGCTGCAGCAATGCGCCGCGTCCACCCGCGCTCATCCAGGAACTCGCTGACGGCCTCGGTGGTGACTCCTGTGAGACGGGTCAGCTGCGACGGGGTCTGCTCACGGGCCGTCCGCAGCGGACGGCGCCGGTCCATCGGCAACCGGGGCGTACGGGAGCGGAAGACGACGAAGAGCCCGAGCACGCCCGCGAGCGTCAGGAAGCCGAATCCGATCAGGAGCATCACTTTCTCCCCGGGTCGAAGACGGAGGGATGCAGCTTGATGCCGTAGTCATCGAACTTGTCCACGAACCGCGGGCGCACCCCGGTGGAGCGGGTCGTACCCCGGAAACGACCGGTGCGCGGGTCCACGCCGGCGTCCCAGTCGAAGAGGAAGGCGTCCTGCAGGGTGACGGTCTCGCCCTCCATGCCCTGGATCTCGGTGATGTGGGTGACGCGGCGGGTGCCGTCGCGCAGCCGGGAGAGCTGGACCACCAGGTGGATGGCCGAGGCGATCTGCTCGCGGATCGCCCGCTGCGGCAGATCCATACCGGCCATCATGACCAAGGTCTCCAGACGCGAGATGGTGTCGCGCGGGGAGTTGGCGTGGATGGTCGAGAGCGAGCCGTCGTGGCCGGTGTTCATCGCCTGGAGCATGTCCAGGGCCTCGCCCCCGCGGCACTCCCCCACCACGATCCGGTCGGGTCGCATGCGCAGGGAGTTCTTGAGCAGGTCCCGGATGGAGATCTCCCCCTTGCCCTCGATGTTCGCCGGACGAGACTCGAGCTGGACCACGTGCTCCTGCTGCAGCTGCAGCTCGACGGCGTCCTCGATCGTGACGATGCGCTCGCCGTGAGGAATGAAGGAGGAGACGACGTTGAGCATCGTGGTCTTGCCCGTGCCGGTGCCGCCGGCTACCAGGATGTTCAGGTGCGCCTCCACGCAGGCCCGGAGCAGGTCGGCCATCTGCGGGGAGACCGATCCGAAGCGGATGAGGTCCTCGATGGTCAGCGGATCCTTGGCGAACTTGCGGATGGTGAGCGAGGACCCCTTCACCGCGAGCGGCGGGATCACCGCGTTGACCCGCGAGCCGTCGGGAAGGCGTGCGTCGACCAGGGGCGAAGACTCGTCGATGCGCCGGCCCACCTGGGTGACGATCTTCTCAATGACGTGCCGCAGGTCCTGCTCCGAGGTGAAGGTCGCCTCGGAGAGCGAGACCTTGCCCTTCTGCTCGACGAAGATCTGATTGGGTCCGTTGACCATGATCTCGGTGACGGAGTCGTCGTCGAGCAGTTCCTGGAGCGGGCCATAGCCGAGGACGTCGTCGCTGACGGAGCGGATCAGCCGGGTCCGCTCTTCGGAGGACATCGGCACCCGCTCCTCACCGACGATACGGGTGAGCTCTCTGGTCGCGAACTCCTTGAGGTCGCCGTCGCTGAGGCTCGAATCGGATTGGCGGGAGCCGATCCGGTCCAGCAGCTCCTGCTTGACCCGCTGCTTGAGCCCGGCCAGCGCGTCGAACCGGCCGGCCTGAGTCCGGGGGGTCAGTTCGGCCGTGGTCGCGGCAGCCGGTTCGGAGAAGGACATCGAGCCTCCCGGCTCGTTCCAGCCGGGTTCCTCGGCGCCGTCCGGTGCTCGGAGATCGGAGATCTCGGCCGGCGCCTCCGCGGTCTGCACAGTGGAGTCGCCGGGATCCTGCTCAGGGATGCGCGCAGCGGTGTCGTCGTGCAGCGGGGGGACGCTCTCACCGCGGGCGGCGGCGAGACGATCTGCAAGTTTCATGGTCGGGCCATGGCCTTCCGGTGGATGCCTCGCTTCGAGGCGGAACGATCGGGGGTGAAGGAGTCCACGAGACCCTGCAGCTGCCGGGCGGCCTTGTCCTTGGGCGCGTGCAGGATCAGCGGCTCGCCGCGGTTGGTGGCGTACACGGCCATCCGGGAGCGCGGGACCACATGGTCGACGGGTGTCCGGATGGTGGCCTCGACATCCTGCACGGAAAGTCCCGTGTTGCGGTCGGCGGCGTTGAGCACCACGGAGGCGCTCTCGGGCACCAGGGAGAGTTCTCCGAGCAGGTCCATCTGCTTGCGCAGCCCGCGCACCCCGGGGACGTCCATGCCGGTGACGAAGACGACGTCGGTGGCGGCCTCGAGGGCGGCGAGCGCATGCTCGCCGAGTCCCGGAGCGGTGTCGACGACGACGTACCGGAACTGGCCCGCCAGCTGGTCGAGCAGGTGGGTGATCTGCGCTGCTCCCACCAGCTCCCCCTCGGCCGGATTCGCCGGGGTGCACAGGGCGTAGACGGACGCAGGGTGGACGGTGAGGAAGGTCTTGAGCACCAGGGAGTCGTCGACGGAGGGTCCGGTGACGGCGTCGGTCAGCGAGTGTTCGGGGGCCAGGCGCAGGGCGGCGGCGACGTCCCCGAACTGGACGTCCAGGTCCACGATCACCGTGTTCATCGGAGCGGTCCGGCCGAGGCCCACGGCCAGATTGGTGGCGACAGTGGTCTTGCCGACGCCGCCCTTGGGGGACGTGACGACGATGACGCGGGTGTCGTCATGGACCGAGAGCGCACCGGGTTCCCCGGCGGACCATCCCTGGAGCGAGACCCGCCGGCGAGACTCTGCGGCGTCCAGGACCCGCGACATCGTGCTGAGGATGCCGTCGACATCGGCGTCCACGTCGAGCACGTCGCGGAAGCCGGCCCGCATGGCAGCCATGGCGAGGGACATGTCCGCGGGAGCGACGAGCACCAGGGAGACCTCGGGACGTTGGATGTCGAACAGACCGCCGAGCCGCAGCGCGTCGTGGAAGTCCAGGCCGGGCCCGAGGACCACGACCGTGGGGAGTTCACCCACCGAGCGGCCCAGCAGCTCGTCCGGCGTGGCCGGCAGCGCCGCGCTGAAGACGGTCTGCATCTCGCCGGGCAGACGCCCGTCGATGCCCTTCCGGAACTGGACGTCGTAGGACGGGTCCTTGGTGACCAGCAGGATGCGGCTCACTCGAAATCACTCCTCGTGGCGCCGTTGGCGTTCTGCTCGGCGTCCTCGGGCTCGAGCGAGAGCCAGATCCGGCCGAACTCGGAGGCGTAGACGATCTTCTCGGCCGTGTCGGCGTTCACTGCGAAGGTGACGAGGAGCGAGCTCTCCGGCACGGCCGGAGCGCCTGCCTCAGCCGTCTCCGCGCCCTCTGCGGGCTCAGCAGCGCTGGGTGCGCCCTGCACGGAGGTGACCAGGATCTTGTCCAGGTCCTTGGCCGTCTTGGACTCTCTGTTGTCGTCCCCCTCGAAGGAGACGAAGACACCGACCATGTCCCCGGCCGCCAGCTGACCACCCACCACGCGGGGAGCGTCCAGCTGGATGGTGACCTCCTGCAGACCTTTGGGCACCGGCACCGTCCCGGGTGCTTCGAGCGCCTGTGGGTCGACCAGACGGGAGTCGAGCAGCTGCTCCCCCGGCTGCAGGTCGACACCGGCAACCTTGCCGCTCTGACCGTCCAGGGAGGAGAGCGCACCGTCGGGCACAACGGCAGCGGGCACCGTGTGCAGGGCGAGGGACTCACCGAGCTCCTCCACGGGCGTGCCCTTCAGGATCGGCGCGGTGATCAGATAGACCTCTTTCGGTTCCTGTTGGTCCAGGGCGCGGGCATCCGCGGTTCCGACGTAGGTGCTGACGATGACGAGTCCGGCGATGGCGAGGATCGCCATCACGAATCCGGCGAGAATGCGAGTCTTCACAGTCGTACTTCCGTGTGCGGGAGAAGGGGAGCGGTGGTCGGGATCCGGAGCAGAGGAGACATCAGTCGCGCAGCTCCACGACGGTGGTGCCGTAGGACGTCGGGGGACCCATGACGAACCCTGCGTCGTCCAGGGTCACGAAGCGGACGAAACGTCCGTAGATGCCGTCGCAGTTGGTCCCGCAGGCTCCCGTGACCAGCCCCGGGTTCCAGTTGACGTTGCCGGTGAAGGTGTAGCCGTGGACCTCGAAGGCGGCCCAGGCCGCGATGCGGTACGTGCCGTTGTTGCCGGTGCCGACGCCGATCTGGTCGTAGACGGGGAGAAGGACCGTCCTGTTCTTGAGCGCGGCCTCCGTGGCAGCCGTGGTGCAGCCGGACGGGATGCTCGCTCCGGTCGAACTCTTCACCGTGTCTCCGGCGGCGACGTAGACACCGCACGAGGTCGAGTCCTTCTCACCGATCCAACCGAAGCCGCCCGGCAGATCACCCACATGACCGGTACTGCCACCCGTTTTGGGGCACTTGGTCGGCCCCTTGCCGCCGAGGACAAGAACCTGGGGAGCCCCGGTGAGATGGAACTCGCACGCGGCGAAGGCGATCGGGAACATCGCGGTCCCCGCCTTCGGCGCTCCCCAGACCGCCGACGCGGTCGCACCCACCGTGGCCTTGTCGATGCCGAGCACCGGGGCGAAGGACAGAGCCAGGGAACCGGCACCGCTTTTGCCGTCCACGGTGGAGGCCTGAACGCGGACCTTTTGCTTCGTCTTGTCGAGCTCGAGGATCGTGGCCTTCGAGCGCGCATCACGGGCATTCGCGTCAGCCATCTGCTGCGCGCGGGGTAGAACGGCTGAAGCATCCAGGCAGTCGGTGCCGACGGCACAGTCCTGAGCGACAGCAAAGGCCGCTGCATCAGCACCGTTCTGCAGCTGCGCTCGCTCCTCGTACATCATGCCGACGTCGATGGCGATCGCCGCGAAGCCGACGAGCACCACCAGGCAGAGGGCGGTAATGACGGCCACGGCTCCGCGTTCGTCGTTCTCCCGGTGCACGGCACGGGCGTGCGCCAGGTGGTTGGTCAACCGCCGCATCGCATGGCCGCCTTTCCGGACAGGGTCATGTCCTTGGCGACACCGGTGACGGTCTTCAGGGGGTAGGTGATGGTGACGGTAAGCATGGATCCCGCCGTGCACTTGGTCGAGGTGCCTGTGAAGGCCATGTCGGAGCCCTTCAAAGCCGGGGCGGCGTTCCTGCCGGCGGCCGAGGCAGCAGTCCACGCCGTGGCGGACGCCGTGCCGTCGTCGTGGATGACCATGTGGCGGGCGGTCTCCCGCGCCGCGTGGGTAAGACTGATCTGGGTGTTGTACGCCCGGCCGAACTCGATGATGCCCAGCAGCAGGAGAAGGAGCACAGGAACCACCAGCGCGAACTCCACGGCAGCTGCGCCGCGCTCCATGCGCCACGGAATCATGGTCGGGCCTTCCCATGGAAGAAGTGGGTGGAGATGTCAGAGGACTCAGGCGTCAGCTTCGAGTCCGTCATGCAAAGTGCCGCGACGCCCCGATGCGGGACGCCGCGGCGCTTCATTTGTGACTGGAAACTACTTAGCCACACCGGAGCCCTCAGCCAGGCCGCCAGTGACCTTGCCGAGCAGTGCGTTGAGCTGGTTACCCAACAGAGTGACCGCAACGATAATCACCACGGCGATCAGCCCAACGATCAGGCCATACTCGACGGCGGTGGCGCCCTTCTCCTCGCGGGTCAGGCGGTCCACGATGGAGTTCTTGGTGTCGGCGACGTACTGGAGGGTGACGAGAAGGGGCAGCATGATGAGTCCTCACGATGAGTGAAATAAGGGGGATGAGTCGGCGAACGAGCCCTGGCACCCGCGTCCTGCGAAGCTGACTGCCACTTGCCTACCGACCTGTAGAAAAGATATCCGTCACGATCGCAAACATACAAGCATTCAGACGCATACACTTTGGGGGACGTCAAAAAGGGACGTAATGCCTAGTGAGGTACTGCATTTGTCTGCATGGAGATATGCACGAGCCCGTTTGTCCCCCGAACGGCGTCAGTACAGCCCCGGCAGCAGGTACTCACGGGCCACCCATTCCCCCACCACGACGGCCAGCAGGGCGCCGGCCAGCAGCGACGGTCCGAACGGCACGTCGCTGCGCAGGCCCCCGCGGCGGGACGCCAGCACGGCAAGCCCCACCACCGCACCGATCACCGATGCCAGCACCGCGCCGACGAACAGCGCACCCCAGCCCTGGTAGCCGAGGAATAGCCCCAGCACCGCGGCGAGCTTGACGTCGCCCATGCCGAGGCCGGCCGGCGAGATGAGCGCCAGCACGAGGTACAGAACGAACAGCACGAGAGCGCCGAGTACGGCCCGCAGCAGCGCACCCCAGGTGCCCTCGTCTGCCGAGGCAACGATCAAGAGCACGAGTCCGATGCCCAATGCGGGCCCGACCACGGCATTGGGGAGCAGATGGTGGCGCAGGTCGATGACCGTGAGCACCACGGCGACCGCGGCAAAGAACAGGTACGCCGGCAGCTCCCACGACAGTCCGAGGAACACAGCCATCAGGGCGAACAGCGCCGCCGTCGCCGCCACCAGCAGCGGCCGGGACGGTGGCGGCATCGGCTCGTCCACGACGGGGCTGTATCGAACGACCACCCGAGGCAGGAACGATCCGATCATCCCGCCGACCAGGCACATGACGAGCACCAACCAGAGCGGCACTGCCTCCACGACGGTCTGCACGGATCGGTCCCTCCGGTTCGTGGGCGGTTTGGCAGTCACCCGACGAGATGCTGTCCCCCGATCGGGGGTGCTGTACGACACAGACCCTAACCGAGGAGAGGAGCTTTTCCGCGCCCCAGCAGGTCGCACGGCATTTCAGAAATTCGAGGCCAGTAGGCTCGTGAATTTATCGACCGGAATTATCAGGCAGTTGAGCACAGGAAGAACCTGGATCAACAGCCCGACCCGCTCAGGAAAGGGTCTCATCGCAATCCAGGGTGTGCTCCGGGGCCGTGAGCATGGCCGGCATGTGGTTGCTGGACAGAGGTCGAGGTCTCCCGATGATGGAGGTTCCTACGCCGCCCATCCGGAAGACCCCGACGTGCCTCGCGCTACCTTCGCCTGATCTGGCTACTTCGTCCATCTGGACGAGCTCGGCCTCGAAGTCCTCGGTCAGCAGCTCGAGCCGAATTGGGCGATTCTGTCATGCCACGTCGTCGAGCCGGACTAGTGGTGTCGTCGGTGCGGGTGCGAGGGGTCGTCTCTTGACACCGTGATCCGGCGGCTGGCGCACGAGCCGCTGTTCACCGGGTTCAAGACCGCCACCGACGAGGAGCTCCCGACAAACGGTGCCAGCGGCTGGGGGACCTGTTCGGCGGCAACCAGCACGTCGAGGTCGGGGGCGACCTGCGGGATCTACCAGCACATGATCGCTGCAGACCGGCGGCTTCAGATTCCGACTACACCCCGGATGGTGAAGAGCTGGAAGACCCCGGACTCCCCGGCCTGCGGCTCCTCCAATCTCCGGCCGGTGCGGCGAGGTGAGAGCAGCCCGGTCATCCGAGGCGACCGTGTGCCCACGACGACGGTGTCGTACTCCGTCGGTTCGCGGCCCCTCCGACGACGACGCCACAACCCACCAGCAGGACCAGCACGTAGACCAGTAACAAGCCCCAGGACGCGATCGTGTTCTCATGGGCCAGCACAGCCAGCAGGCAGGCTGCTGCCACCGCGATGCCACCCGTCCACCAAGCACGGGCTGCCAGGAGCAGGACGCCCGCCAGCACAGCGAACACGGATGCCAGACGCACGTCGTGTGCACCCTCGATGCGCAGGAGCTCCTCCTCGTCGGTGCCCCAGCTCACCAACGGAACCGCGTGCACCAGAGCGAGGTACAGGGCCACCGACGTGGCGAGACCGATCAGTCCCGCCACGGCAGCGATCACGATGCGGCTCACGGCGAGCTGTTCGCGTGGCTCAGGTGCGGCGCGAGTCATGGGCCCATTGTCCTCAGACGGCCCGTTCACCCACCATCAGCGGGATCTGCTGCCCGTCACGGCGCAAGCCGATACGGAAGCGGAGGTAGCCGAGCAGGACCTGCACCTCGTCCTCGGCGTAGCGGGAGATCGCACCGTGGGCGCGCATCGCGTGGCACCGCGCTGTATCGCCGGCCATGCTCACAGCCCCGAGTACACCCTGGCTCGCGATGAGTCATTGCGGCTGCCGAAACTAGTTGACGAGCCGGGACAGCATCAGCGGGACGAGCACGAAGCCGAACGCCATGACCACGACGAGCACTCCCAGCACGGCCTGTTCCCGGCGTGCCGCGCCGGCACCGGAGAGCTCCAGCGGAAGGCGGGGGCCGAATTCCCAGTCGAGGGCCTCCTGTTCCCAGCGGGTGCCGGCCACGTCGTCGGCGCCGCTCAGCAGGCGCAGGCGCTCGGAGGTGTCCACGTCCTCGCCGCCGTTGCGTGCGCCGAGCGGCGACAGCCCCCAGGTGTGCCGCAGGCCCTGCAGGAGCGAGAGCACCGCCTCCAGCGGCTTGTTCTCGAGGTAGCTGCGCCGGGTCCAGGCCACCTTCGCCCGCTCGAGCGGGAAACCGAGCTCCACCTCGGCTCCGTCCCTGCGGACCACGAAGTCCACCCGGTGCGCTCGGTGGCGGGGCGTCCCGGGCGGATCCTCGGGAGCCGTGACCTGCCGGACGTGCAACCAGTGGAACGCGGCGACGACGCGGGGACGCACGCCGCTGCCCAGGAACAGGACGCCGTTGCGCTCGACCACCACGGCGAAGAGCCGGGGAAGACCCGCGTGGCGGGCCTCGACGAAGAGGTCCGGGCGCAGCGCCCGCAGGGCGCGCAGGAACTGCGCGTCCCGTCGGCCCTGCAGCACCGTGTACATGCTGAGCCCCTCCGCGGCTCGGAAGAAGGCCTGCGCCCGGGAGTCGAGCAGGGCAGCCAGGGCAGCGCCGGCGACGGCCCCCATCAGGCCGGCGAGCACGATGATCCGGCCCGACAGCTCTAGCGAGGCCGCCTGCGCCGACCACCAGAAGATCGCGATCGCGGCGACCGCCAGAACCGCTCCCAGCAGGGCCCTGCGCTCCCGCACCCGAAGTGCCCAGTTCCTGCGGGAGAGGTGTTGCTGTTCGGCCTCACCGGCGGTCCGTGGCCGTCCCGGACGCCCGGAGACGGCGAACGATGTCCGCACTTCGTCCGGCCTCCCCGCAGTGGCCGGGGGCTTCCGGCGCACGGCGTCCTCGGTGGGCCCCCAGGTGGAGTACGCGCTGCTCAGCGCCGGCAACCGATCCCGGAGTTTCAAGAGCTCGGTCCGCAGACGGTCGCCGTCGAGATCGGTGGGCGAGACCCCGAAGGCGTCCAGCCGCCCGCGCAGTGCCCGGATCGCCAGCTTGTCGGGGCCTGGCCTGGATCGCAGGAGGTGTCTGGCGAAGGGGGTGGTCATGAAGTGACAGGCGTCGAGGGCGTCCGCGTAGGCGTCGACCCCGGAGTAGCCCATGGACGCGGTGATGTGCGCGGAGGTCCTGCTGAGCTGCACAGTCGCGAAGGACGCCGCGACGTCGAGCAGCAGGAAGACGCTCGGCGTTCCGTACTCGACGAACCCCGTCTCCGCGAGGCTGTCGTGCGGGGGCAGGCCGAGCGCGGCCTGGACCCCTCGCACGGCCCGATCGAACATCGTGCTGCCGTGGGCGATCCGGATCTCGCGGAAGACCAGGGTGTCCAGCAGTCGCGCCCGTACCTGCGTGACCGGCGTGCTCGGGTGGTAGCGGGAGGCGGGGAACGCCGCGGCGTAGCGCGTGCCGAGAAAGACGGCGAGACCACCGCGCTCTCCCCCGACCGGCCTGGTGATCATGCTGTCGGGACGGTCGAGCTCGCGCTCGATCTCCCGCAGCGTCCGGAGATCGAGCTCACCGAGGAATGTGAGGGCGTGCTCCAGTTCCTGCACTCCCTCGACCCCGTCTCGTGCATCGGCCCGGGCAACACCGGACAGCCGTTCCGCAGAGGCTGTGCGTTCTGCTTGCTCGTCGCCGTCCATACCTGCCCCTGCTCCTTGATGCACCGGGCCGGATGCCTGGCAACGCACTTTTCCCAAACGCAAACTACACTGGTTCGGCACCAATTCCTCAGACCCGCATGCGTCAACAGCCGTGGTTGGTTCACACGGCTCTGCTGTACGGCCCCTATGAAGCTTCTATATCCCGTCAACCCCCAATTCCGCCGCGGTGGTGTTGAGATGGCGGTAGAGGCGTCGGGCGAGGTAGCGCTTGAGGCAGCGGCGGATCTCGCGGTCGGTCTTGCCTTCCGCCCGGCGCCTGTCGGCATAGGCGCGGGTTCGGGGGTGGTGGACCATCCGCACCATGGCGATGACGTTCAGGGCGCGGTTGAGACGCCTGTCGCCGCCGCGGTTGAGCCGGTGCCGGGTGGTGTTGCCCGAGGACGCCGGAATGGGGTTCACCCCGGCCAGCGCGGCGAACGCGGCCTCGTCCCTGACTCGTCCGGGATGAGACCAGGCGACCAGGACGGTGGCTGCGGTGACGGGCCCGATCCCGGTCTCGGCGATCAGGGCCGCGGCGGGGCTGGCGGCGACGAGCTCATTGATTCGGTTCGTGTTGTCCGTGATCTCCGCATCGAGGGCGAGAATCCTCTTGGCCAAGCGCACGGCCTCGGTGCGGGCGGTCGCGGCGCCGAGGTCCTCCTCGCGTGGGCGCCAGCGGGAGATCTCGGCGATCTTCTTCGCGCCGAGCGGATGCCGGGCGTCGATGCCGAGGTCGGCGATGCGCACGAGGGCAGTCAGGGCGTTCACGGCCCTGGTCCGCTCCCCGGTGAGTTCGTCTCGTGCGGTGAGCAGGATCTGGGCGGCCGCCCGGATCCCTTCGTCCATCCGCGGGGTGCGCAGCTGCTCTTCGGCCAGGGGCAGCACGGCGGCGGCGATGCGACGGGCGTCGATCGGGTCGGACTTGCCGATGCCGCGACGTTCGCCCCTGCTCATCCGGGCCGCTTCGACTGCTCGGTAGCTGGCAAGCCCCACCTGGCGGGCGAGTTGGGCCCCGTAGCTGCCGATGCCCTCGATGACCCACAGTGCGGCGAGGTCTCCACCGGTGCGCCGTGCCGCCCAGGCGATCGCGCGGGTCCTGCCGGCGTGGGTGTTGGGGAAGGCCTCCGTTCCCAGATGCTCGCCGTTGGAGGCCAGTACGGAGTAGGTGTGGGTCTTGGCGTGGGTGTCCACGCCAATGACGAACGAATGTGTGTTGGCGACAATGGTGTTCACGTGATCAGGGATCCTCTCCATCAGACGGGGCAGTGTTCCTGGTCGCTGCGGACCGGCGCCGTGCCCGGGAGAGGTCACTTCGAGGCAGACCTGTGATGGGCCACGACCCCGCGAGGTCGGGCAGGCTTCTGATCAGGCCATCGAGGTGGGCCGGGCCGGCGCCGGCCGCCCACCACGGTCGGACAGTTCATAGGCAAGGCACCCACGGGGGCCAGTGTTGTCATGAGTCACGACCGCGGCGAGGCGACCGACGTCAACCCTGCCAGCCGGTCCCGGACCAGCCACGTAAGATTCACAGACGTCGTCAATGGTTTCTGGGGCGCCGATGGAGGCGCCAGCGGTGCCATATAGGCCGGGCTCACGGATCACCCACCGTCGAAGAATGTGTCCGCGTCGGGCGCCCCTCCCTGCGGGGCGGGAAGGCATGAAACGAGCACCTCGCCCTTGAGCCGGCTGATCCGCTGGTCCGAATTCAGCAGGAGGCCAGAACGGACAGCGCCTCGTGCAGCCCGTGCTCCTCGCGGATCTCCCGCCCCACCCACTCGGCGGTGGACGCGCAGGACAGGGCCTCGACGACGGCCGCTGTGAGACGCGCCGTCGTCAGGTGCTTCCGCGGGACCGGAGTCGCCGCGAGCCCGAGCCGGTGCATCTGCCGGCCCCAGAACGGCTGGTCGGCGAGGAAGGGCACCACCACGTGCGGGACGCCGGCCCGGGCCACGGCGTGCACGGTCCCCGCCCCGCCGTGGTGGACGGCGAGTGCCGCACCGGGCAGCACGGCGTCGAGGGACACGGACCGGGCGACGTGCACGTCGTCGCCGCGCAGCTCGTCGGGCAGGGCGAGGCCGCCCCAGCCCGTGAGCAGCAGCGTCCGCAGCCCGTGGGCGCGGGCGCTCTCCACCACCGCCCTCCCCCGGCTCGACGGATCGCCGGCGGCCATCGAGCCGAAGGTCGCCACGAGGTACGCCCCGCCCCGGAGGAACCGCAGCACGGCGGGATCGAGCTCCGGGGCGCCGGCGTCGTCGTGCCACGCCCCGGTGAGGTGGGTCGAGGCCGGCCAGTCGGCAGGACGCGGCAGCAGCTGCGGGCTGATCGGCACCAGGGACGCCGTCGGCGCGGAGGGGGCGGCGGCAGGGGTGGAGCCGGGCAGCTGCGCGCACGCCTCCTCGATGTCGCGGCGGAACATCCGCGCGGCACTCCGGGTGGCCGCGTAGGTCCACCGGTTGAACGGCCCGAGGTCACGGGTGACCACCCCGGGCGCCGGGAACTCCCGGGTGGGGGTGAGGACGGGCACCGTCTCCACCACCACGTGCGGGACCCCGAGCGCGTCGGCGACCGCCGGCGCGGTGAGGACCTTCGGGTGGTGCACGACCACGTCCGGGCGGAAGGCCAGGGTCTCGCGCACGGCGGCGGAGAGCATCCGGCGCATGCCGGGGCCCACCTCGGTGCGGTAGCGGCGCACCGCCGTCCACGGCGAGGCCCCCTGCGTGCCGACCAGCCGCTGGAAGTCGACCTCCAGGCTGACGGCGTCGAGGCCGGCCAGGTCGGCCCCCGGGTTCTCGGGCGCCGCGAGTCGGACCTCGTGCCTCTGCGCGGCGGCGCAGCGGGCCAGCGCGGCGAACGGCTCCACGTCCCCGCGGGAACCGGCGGTCAGCAGCATCAACCTCATGGCGTCTCCCTCCTCATGGGGACAGCCTAGATCCGCATTCTCCAGAGCACGACGGGCCCGGAACGCCCCCGCTCGATGGACTGCCGGCCGGGCCTTAGGGCGTCCGGGGAGGTTCCTAGCATGGGAAGTGTCGGAGGTCACACCGGCCGGTGCGACTCCCCGGCACATCCTTTTCCACCGCTCTGCGAAGGACACTCGTCATGACCACGCACTCGAACTCCTGGCCCGCCGGCACGCCCTGCTGGGTGGACCTGATGGCATCCGATCTGGAGCGCACCCAGAACTTCTACCGCGACGTCCTCGGCTGGACGTTCAGCGAGTCCCAGCCCGAGTACGGCGGCTACTGCAACGCCCTGGTCGACGACGACGTCGTGGCCGGGCTCTCCCCCACCATGGAGGGCATGGAGGACGCCCCGCACGTGTGGTCGGTCTACCTCGCCACCGACGACATCGCCGCCGACGCCGCCACGGCCGGCGACGCCGGGGCCACCCAGGTGTACGAGCCCATGGAGGTCGGGCCCTTCGGGTCCATGGGGGTGTGGGTCGACCCCACGGGGGCGGAGTTCAGGATGTGGCAGGCGCACGAGCACATCGGCTTCGGCCGCGTCGAGGAGCCCGGCGCGGTGGCCTGGTGCGACCTGATGACCGGCGACCCCTCCACGGCCCGGGACTTCTACGCGAAGATCTTCGGCTACACGTACCAGGACATCGGCGACGACTCCATGCCCTACGCCCTGTTCACCGTGCCGGGGGGCGACCGGCCCGCCGGCGGGATGGGCGGACCGGTCCCCGACGCCGGCGACGCCCAGCCCGGGTGGGGCGTCGCCTTCCAGGTCGAGAACGTCGACGAGGCCGCCGAGCGCATCCGCCGGGCGGGGGGCTCGATCAGCTCGGAGCCCTCGGACTTCGAGTACGGGCGGATGGCCGTGGCGGCCGGCCCCGACGGTGAGGTCTTCGTGGTCATGTCGCCCAGCGAGACCATGTAGCCGCCGCGCCCGGAGCGTCCTGCTCGGCCGGCCGGCGGCTCCCGGCCACCGGTCAGCCGAGCAGGACCACGTCCAGTCGCCGGGGCCCGTGCACGCCCTCGACCCGCTCGAGCTCGATGTCCGAGGTCGCCGACGGCCCGGAGATCATCGTGACCGGCGCTGTGGGTGTGACACGGGCCAGCGCCTCCGGGACCAGCTCGACCACCGAGTCCAGCGGCACCACGCAGATGTGGTGGTCCGGGACGAGGCTGATCGCGCGGCGGCCCTCGTCGGCGCGACCGGTCAGGAAGATCGTGCCGGTCTCGGCGCAGGAGACCGTGGAGGCCGTGACCACCGCGTCCACCGCGTTGAGCTCCCGCACCCCCAGCGCCGAGGCCGCCCGGGCGTCGTTGGGGTCCACGATCGCGCGGCGCATGCCGGTCTCCTCCGGCAGCCACGAGGGGTCCAGGCCCTCGGGCACCACGTAGCGGGCGGAGGTGCCCAGCAGCTCGGCGATCCGGGCGGGCAGGGACTCCGGCGTCTCGCGGTGCACGGTGGCCTTGTAGTCCAGGAGGCGGTCCTCGAGCATGTCGACGACCTCCTCGTGGGCCCTGCTGGAGACCGTCCGGTAGCTGCGCTCGATCTCCGGCACCGCCGGGCGGTCGCCCAGCGCACCGCGGATCCGGGCCAGGATCTCGGTCTTCGCGTCAGTGCTCATCGCTCGCCTCCTCGTCGGTTCCGGCTCCCGGGAACCCGTCGTCCTGCACCCGCTGCTCGGTCTCGTCGCCGTGCTTGGCCCACCAGTTGCGGAAGGACTCCCGGGGCGGGGCGGGGATGTCCCGCTGCTCGGTCCAACCCCCCGCCATGCCGGGCAGCCAGGAGATGGCCCGGTCGCGCCCAGCCACGGCCCGTCCCAGCGGCAGGCCCTTCTCGGCGAGCGCCATGCGCGTGCCCGAGGACATCACGAAGGACGCCCCCTTCATCATCAGGTCCATCTGGGACGGGACCTGCGGCCCGCGCCGGGGCCGCGACCCCGAGTCGGCGGCGTCGTCGTCGTCGGGCCGCTCGCCGTGCCGGGTGCGCACGTCCTCGTCGCGCAGGTGCACGAGGATCTCGGGGATGTTGATCTTCACCGGGCAGACGTCGTAGCAGGCCCCGCACAGCGTGGACGCGTACGGCAGCGACGCGTTCTCGGCGGAGGTGATGCCCGTGAGCTGCGGGGAGAGGATCGCCCCGATGGGCCCCGGATAGGTGGAGCCGTAGGCGTGGCCGCCCGTCTGCTCGTAGACGGGGCAGACGTTCAGGCACGCCGAGCAGCGGATGCAGTGCAGCGCCGAGCGCCCGGCGGGGTCGTCGAGCACCGCGGTGCGGCCGTTGTCCAGCAGCACCACGTGCACGTCCTGCGGCCCGTCACCGGGGGTGACGCCGGTCCACAGGGACGTGTAGGGGTTCATCCGTTCGCCGGTGGAGGAGCGCGGGAGCAGCTGCAGGAAGACCTCGAGGTCCTGGAAGGTGGGCACGATCTTCTCGATGCCCATCACGGTGATCAGGGTCTCCGGCAGGGTCAGGCACATCCGCCCGTTGCCCTCGGACTCCACCACGGTCAGCGTCCCGGTGGAGGCCACGCCGAAGTTGGCCCCCGAGACCGCCACCGAGGTGGAGAGGAACTTCTCCCGCAGGTGGGACCGGGCCGCCTCGGCGAGGTCCCGCGGCTCGGAGGTGAGGCTCTCGTCGGTCTCCGGCATCTCGGCCAGGAAGATGTCGCGGATCTCGTGCCGGTTCTTGTGGATGGCCGGGACGAGGATGTGGGAGGGCTTGTCGTGGTCCAGCTGGACGATGAGCTCGGCGAGGTCGGTCTCGGTGGCGGTGATCCCGTGCTCCTCGAGGTGGGCCTCGAGGCCGATCTCCTGGGTGGCCATGGACTTGATCTTGATGACGTCGGTGGACCCGGTGGCCTGCACGAGCTCGGTCACGATCCGGTTGGCCTCGGCGGCGTCGCGGGCCCAGTGGACGGTGCCGCCGCGGGCCGTGAAGTTGGCCTCGAACTCCTCGAGCAGCTCCGGCAGGTGCGCCATGACGCGCTCCTTGATCGCGGAGCCGGCGCTGCGCAGCTCCTCCCAGTCCGGCAGCTCCTCGACCACCCGGGCGCGCTTGCCGCGGATGGTGTGGGTGGCGTGGCGGATGTTGGCGCGCAGCTGCGCGTTGCCCAGCTCGTGCTTCGCGGCGGCGGGGAACGCCGTATCGGCGTGCAGGTTTCCCTGCCCGTGCACGGGACGGACGGCGGGCATGCCCAGGGCGGTGCGGCTCACCGGGCACCTCCTGAGACGGCGGACTGCGCGGACGGGCGGGAGGACGGCGAGGACGACGACGCCGGGCGCGGAGCCCGGCGCCCCGGGATGGACAGCTCGACCGGCCCGGAGACCTCGAGCGGGTTCTCGCGGGTGGAGGCGAGGATCTCGGCGAAGTGCACGGTGGCCACGCCGGTGTCCCGGCGGGCCATGGCCCCGCCCAGGTGCATGAGGCAGGAGGCGTCCCCCCCGGTGCACAGCTTCGCGCCGGTGGAGACGATGTTGTCGATCTTCTCCTCGGCCATCGCCGCGGAGACCTCCGGGACCTTGAAGGAGAACGTGCCGCCGAAGCCGCAGCACTCCTCGGCGTCGGACAGCGGCACGAGCTCGAGCCCGGCCACCGAGGCGATCAGGTCCTTCTGCCGGTCGCCCAGGCGCAGCAGGCGCATGCCGTGGCAGGACGGGTGGTAGGTCACCGGGTGCGGGAACCACGAGCCGAGCTGGGCCGCGGCGTCGGTCACGCCGAGCACGTCGGTGAGCAGCTGGGAGAGCTCGTAGGTGTTCGCGGCGACGGCCTCGGCGTCCCGGGCCAGGGACTCGTCGCCGCCGGCGCGGGCGATCATGGGCTGCTGGTGCCCGAGGGAGGCCACGCAGGAGCCCGACGGCGCCACGGCGACGTCGTAGTCGGCGGCGCTGAAGGCCCGCACGTGGTTGCGCACCACGGGCAGGGCGTCGTCGAAGTAGCCGCTGTTGACGTGCATCTGGGAGCAGCACCCCTGCCCGGGCGGGAACACCACCTCGTGGCCGAGCCGCTCGAGCACCCGCACGGTGGCCAGCGCGACCTTGGGGTACATCGCGTCCACAATGCACGTGGCGAACAGTGCGATTCTCATGCGGCCTCCGGGGACGGGAGCGGAACAGGGGACGACGACGGAGCGCCGCGTGTGGTCTGACCATGCTAGACCGGTGAGTGCGGTCACACAATCGCCGCCCCAGGTGACGCGAACATGACCGACACATGCTTGGAGGTGTGATCTGCCTCATGCCATCATCGTGGCCGGACCTCTGTGGTCCGACCATAGGTCGACCAGGGCCGGGTCCCGCCGCCGGCACTCTCTCCCGCTCCTCGCCCCTCCTCGTCCGGCAGGGGTCCAGAAAGGAATTCTCCGTGGACAATCTCGCCGTGCTGAGCCTCCTGGCTCTTCTGCCCCTCCTCCTGGTGGGCGTGCTCCTGGCCGGTTTCCGCTGGCCGGCGAAGTTCGCGATGCCGGTGGGCTACGTCGCCGCCGTCGTGGTGGCGCTGACCGTGTGGCAGATGAGCTTCACCGGGGTGCTGGCCGCCACCGTCGAGGGCCTCATCGTGGCCATCACCATGCTCTACATCGTCTTCGGAGCCCTGCTGCTGCTCTCCACCCTCACCGTGGGCGGGGCCATGGCCACGATCCGCGCCGGCTTCAACAACATCTCGGCCGACCGGCGGGTCCAGGCCATCATCATCGGCTGGCTCTTCGGCTCCTTCATCGAGGGCGTCTCGGGCTTCGGCACCACCGCCGCGGTGGTGGCTCCGCTGCTGCTGGCCATGGGCTTCCCCGCGATGGCCGCCGTCATGGTGGGACTGATCGTCCAGAGCACCCCCGTGAGCTTCGGCGCCGTCGGGACTCCCATCCTCGTGGGCGTCGCAGGAGGCTTGGGCGGTGACCCCGCGGTCGCCGAGCGTGTGAGTGTCCTGGGTCTGACCATGCCGGAGTTCCTCAACTCGATCGGCTTCTACACGGCCGCGATGCACGCCGTCGTGGGCGTCCTCATCCCGCTGATCCTCGTGACCATGCTCACCGGGTTCTTCGGCCCCGACCGGCGCTTCCGCGACGGGCTCGCCGTCTGGCCCTTCGCCGTGTACGCCTCCCTGGCCATGACCGTCCCCTACGTCCTGGTGGCGCGCTTCCTCGGCCCCGAGTTCCCCTCGATGTTCGGCGGGCTCATCGGCCTGGCGCTGGTGATGTTCACCTCCAGCAAGGGCTTCCTCATGCCGAAGGACAGCTTCGACTTCGGGCCGCGCTCCTCCTGGTCCGATCGCTGGATGGGCACCATCGAGCCGGCCGAGGCCACGGACGTCTCCACGCACATGAGCATGGCCCGCGCCTGGGCCCCCTACGCTCTGATGGCGGGGCTGCTGGTCGCCACCCGCGTCATCACTCCGCTGAAGGAGTTCCTGACCGGCCTCGCCATCCCGTTCGGCAACATCCTGGGCACCGAGATCTCCACGAGCGTCCAGCCGTTCTACCTGCCCGGCTTCGTGCTGATCCTCGCCTCGCTGTTCGCCTACCTGGTGCACCGGATGAGCTCCCGCGAGATTGCCCGGACGATCAGGATCTCGGCGGGTCAGCTCGCGGGCACCGCCGCCGCACTGCTCTTCGCCGTCCCCCTGGTGCGCGTGCTCATCCAGTCCGGCCCGGCCCTCAACGACTCGGGCCTCTCCAGCATGCCGGTCACCCTCGCCGAGGGGGCCGCCGCGATCTCGGGCAGCACCTGGCCGCTGATCGCCCCCTGGATCGGCGCGCTGGGCGCCTTCGTCGCCGGGTCGAACACCATCTCCAACCTGACCTTCTCCCAGTTCCAGTACTCCACCGGCGTCCAGATCGGCCTCGACCGGCCCGAGCTCGTCGTGGCCGCCCAGGCCGTCGGCGGCGCCGGCGGCAACCCGATCGCCATCCACAACATCGTCGCGGCCTCCGCGACCGTGGGCCTGCTCGGCCGCGAGGGCGACCTGCTGCGCAAGACCGTTCTCGTGACCACCTACTACTGCCTCGTGGCGGGCCCCGTCGCCTACATCTTCATCCACGGCCTGGGCCTCAACCCGGGCACCATCATGCTGGTCCTGGTCATCGCCGGACTGGCCCTCCTGGCCCGCCGGCTCATGCGCCAGGACACCCCCGTGGAGAAGCGGGGCGAGATCCGCTCCGGCAGGTGACGGCCACGCCGGGCGACGACCCTCGGCCAGTGCCCGGGGCCGTCGTCGCCGTGGAACGCGGACCCGGTCCGTTCCCTAGACTGGAGCGCACCCCGTCTACCGTCAGGAGCCGCCCGTGCCCTCGGCCTCGCGCATGTACACCGTCGTCCTCGACTGGCTCGAGGAGCGCCTGCGCTCCGGGGAGATCTCGGTGGGCGACAAGCTGCCCGGGGAGCGCCACCTCGCGGAGGAGTTCGGCATCTCCCGCGCCTCGGTGCGGGAGGCGATCCGCATCCTGGACGCCATGGGACTGGTCCGCTCCTCCACCGGCTCGGGCCCGGCCGCCGGGGCGATCGTGATCTCGGAGCCCTCGGCCGCCCTCGGCTGGGCCCTGCGGCTGCACGTGGCCACCCGCTCCCTGCCCGTGCGGGACCTGGTGCAGACCCGGCTGCTGCTGGAGACGCAGTCCGCGCTCGAGGCGGCCGTCGCCCCGGAGACCCCCGAGCGGGCGGCGGCGCTCGCGCACGCGGCCGAGCTCGTGGCGGCCATGGAGGACCCGGAGCTGCCGGACGAGCAGTTCCACGCCCTCGACGCCGAGTACCACGTCCTGCTCTCCTCGTTGGCGGGCAACGTGGTGGTGGAGACCGTCATGTCCTCGCTGCGCCAGGCCACGATCGGCTACGTGCAGGAGACGGTGGCCCGGCTGGACGACTGGCCGGCGGTCCGCCGCACCCTGCAGCAGCAGCACCGCGAGATCCTGCGGGCCTTCCAGGAGCGGCGGGGCCAGGACGCGGCCGCCGCGCTGCGGGAGCACATCACCTGGTTCTTCGGCCACAGCGGTGCCGCCCGGAGCCCGCAGGCCTGAACAGGCCTGAACGGCCCGGGCGCGCACGAGAACGGCCCCACCGGTTCCGGTGGGGCCGTTGCGCTCGTCCGCGAGGTTGCACGGTAGGGGGCCGTCGGCCGCTGGGGGTGCAAGGTGATCCAGGCCTTGCGCGGCCGCATCCCGGTCCAGGGGGGACTATCCCGGGGCGGCCCCCTACCGTGAGCAGGTCGGTGGACCATCCGGTCCGGGGCAGGGCCTCAAGGGGGAATGGGCCGTGCGCCGTGGGGATGTCTCTCACTCATCCACCGACTTGTTTCCTCTGCTCGCACTGATGATTCTGCCGCGTTTGCTAATGCAGATGAATACACTTTCGTCTACATCCCCACTGGACTTCCGTCCGGAGCCGGGGCTCCGACGGCGGGCCCGGAGCTCAGAGGTCGCGCAGCTGCGGGTCCACGAGACCGCTCTGGTACGCCTTGATGAGCGCCTGCACGCGGTCACGGACCCCGAACTTCTCGCACACCCGGCCGAGATAGGCCTTCACGCTGCCCTCGGAGACGTGCATCTGCTCGGCGATCTCCCGGTTGCTGAGCCCCTGCGCCAGGAGGGTCACCGTCTCCATCTCCCGGTCGGTCAGCAGGGAGCGCAGGGCGTCGTCCGCCGAGCGCGCCTGCTGCTGGTCCGGGACCGAGATGACGTTGTCCGCCAGCGCCCGGGCGATCGCCGGCGAGAGGGCGATCTCGTTGTCGAGGACCTGGTGCACCGCCGTGATGATCTCGTCGGGGCGCGCGTCCTTCACCAGGTAGCCGGCGGCGCCGGCGCGCAGTGCCGGCACCACGAACTCCAGCGTGGAGAACGTGGTGAGGGCGAGCACCTTGGACCGCGGACTGCGCGAAGTGATCTCCCGGGTGGCCTCGATGCCGTCCATCACGGGCATCTTCATGTCCATCAGCACCACGTCCGGATCGGACGCCAGACAGCGGTCCACCGCCTCACGGCCGTTGGACGCCGTCCCGATGACGTCGAACCCGGGCTCGGCCGAGAAGAAGGACTTCAGGGCCTCCAGCATCAACGGCTGGTCGTCCACGACAAGCACTCTGCAATCAGTCACACGCACAGTCTATTTTTCGATGTCCCCCAAAGTGCAATGCGTCATAATCGACGTAAGTCATAAATAGTCTGGACAAAGGTCGATGGACCGATTCTGTTAACTTTGGCAAAGTTGTAGTCACCAGGGCCGCACACCCCCCTCGTGGCAGGGACATCTCTCCCCCCAGACCTTGCCGCGGTCCCCCCGATCCGGTGCTGTCCTCGTGAGCCAAGGAGTCCCCCCATGAAGAAGAAGATCACCAGCGCCCTCGCCGCCACCCTCGTCGCCACGACCCTCGTCGTGGCCCCCGTGGCTCCCGCCAACGCCATCCCTCGCTATGTGATGTGCGGCTGGTTCCCCGCAGCCTGCTGATGCGGTATCACTGTCCTTGTGACTGATGTAACCGCATCCATCGAACGAGCACCGCGAACAGCCCGGAAGAACGAGTTCTTCCACGCCGAGCCCATCGCTTGGTGGCTGTCCGCGGTGCTCGTCGTCTATGCCCTCTTCTCTCTGGCCGACGACCTGAACCATCTCGTGGGAACTTTTGACGGTTCGCTGTCACGTGAGTTCCTGCTCGTTCTGGACAGTGTGCTGGCCTATGCCGTGGTCGGACTGGTGGGATGGCGTGCGACCTGGGCATCTGCCGCATCGGTCAGCTGCTTGATCACCTCGCTCATCTTGGGCAATTACGTGTCAGCGATGATCGCAGCGGCCGTGGTGACCCTGGCGGTGGTGGCAACCGCCACGAGCCGGTTCATCGTCACCCATCTCCTGGTCTACCTCGCGTGGCTCCTGACAGCAGTGACCATCCGGGGAGGCTTTGACGGCGCGCTGTTCTGGACCCTGCTTGTCTTCGTGGCGTTGCCTGCGCTCCTGGGCGCCGGCATCCGCCACTTCCGTCAGCAGCGTCAGCGGAACGAGCAGCGCGTCCGCGACCTCGAGGTCCTCAACGTGCGCCTCCGGGAGGACGAGCGCCAGGCGCTGGCCCGGGACCTGCACGACGTCGTCGCCCACGAGCTGACCCTGATCACGATGCAGACCATGAGCCGGCGCCGCTCCGAGGACGTCGGGGAGCTGCACCAGGTCGTCGAGACCGTCGAGGACGCGGCCCGCTCGGCCCTGCACGAGCTGCGGGTGCTGCTGCGGCTGCTGCGGGACGAGAACGACGGGGAGGACCACCCCCGCGACGTCACGGGCGCGGGCCTGGCCATCGGCAGCCTGGAGCACGTGGTCACGTCCCTCGCCGCGAGCCTGCGGGACCTGCGCTTCGAGCCCGACGTGCAACTCACGGGGGACCTCGAGGCCATGCCCACGACCGTCCGCGGCACGGCGGCCCGCATCCTGCAGGAGGCCGTCACCAACATCATCAAGTACGCCCCGCGGGAGTCCCGCTGCCTCATCTCGGTGACGGCGGACGAGCACGAGCTGCGGCTGCGGGTCACCAACCCCCTCCCCGGCAGCAAGCCCACCGGCACCCATGCCTCGGAGCTGTCCTCGGGCCTGGGCCTGCGCGGGATCACGGAGCGGGTCTCGCTGCTGGGCGGCCGCGCCCAGAGCGGCCCCGAGGACGGGCAGTGGGTGCTCGACGTCAGCCTCCCCGTGGACGGCCGGGAGGCCCTGTGACCCAGCCCCCCGGCCCGCCGCACGAGCTGGCGCGGCGGGTGGCCGGCGTCGTCGCCGCCATCCCCCCGGGGCGGGTGCTGTCCTACAAGGACGTGGCGGAGCTGGCCGAGTGCCGCTCCCCCCGCCTGGTGGGCACGCTCATGGCCCGCAACCCCACCGGCGCGCAGCTGCCGTGGTGGCGGGTCGTGACCGTGCAGGGCACGCTCGCCGACCACCTGCAGGCCGAGGCCCGGGCGCGGTACCGCGAGGAGGGCACGCCGCTGCTCGAGGACGAGCGCCACCTCGTGCGCGTCGACATGGCCCGCGCGCTGTGGGTCCCGGAGGACCCGGGCGCCTGAGCCGGCTCAGTAATCCGGCGGGCCGGCCACCTCGAAGAAGCTGCCCTCCGGGTCGAAGGTCCGGCCCGTGAGCCGCTCGAACGCCTCGACGTAGCGGGCGCGGGTCTTCTCCACGACGTCGTCCGGCAGCTGCGGCACCGGACCGGTCCCGCTCCAGCCGGACTCGTCCGAGCGCAGCCAGTCCCGCACGTACTGCTTGTCGAAGGACGGCTGGGACCGGCCCGGCGCGTAGGTCTCGGCGTCCCAGAACCGGGAGGAGTCCGGGGTGAGCACCTCGTCGCCGAGAGTGATGGCACCGCGGTAGGAGTCCAGGCCGAACTCGACCTTCGTGTCGGCCACGATGATCCCGCGCTCCCGGGCGATCTCCTCGGCGGCGCCGTAGATCGTCAGGGTCAGCTCGCGCAGCCGGTCGGCCACGGCATGACCGACCACGTCGGCCATCTCCTGGAACGTGATGGGCAGGTCGTGCTCGCCCACCTCCGCCTTGCCGGTCGGGGTGAAGATCGGCTCGGCCAGCCGGGAGCCGTCCACGAGCCCCGGGGGCAGCTCGATGCCGCTGACCCGGCCCTCCGCCCGGTAGTCCTTGAGCCCGGAGCCGGTCAGGTAGCCGCGGGCGATGCACTCGACCGGGAACATCGAGAGGTTCTTGCAGACCACGGCCCGCCCCCGGACGGACTCGGGCACGTCGGTGGTCAGCACGTGGTTGGGGACCCCGGCGAGCTGCTCGAACCACCACAGGGACAGCTGCGTGAGGATCTTGCCCTTGTCGGGGATCAGCGTGGGGACGATCTCGTCGAACGCGCTGATCCGGTCCGTGGCGACCACCAGCACGGAGCCCGCCCGGTACTCGGCGTCGTCGTGGATGGCCACGCCCGTGGCCCGCAGCCGGGACCCGTCGGGCACGTAGAGCTCCCGGACCTTGCCGGAGTAGAGGTGGGTCCACCCGGGGATCTCCGGCGGGGTGGTGACGGTGCCCTGCTCGCTCATGCCTGCTCCTGCCGGGGACGGGGGTCGGAGACGCCGGGGACGGTGACCAGGCCCTGTGCGGCCTTGAGGGCGATGTCGGTGCGGTGCTGCGAGCCCTCGAGCTCGACCAGCTCCACCCCGCGGTAGGCGCGCTCGCGGGCGGCCTCGAGGTCGGACCCGAGGGCGACGACGGCGAGCACGCGCCCACCGGCGGAGACGATCCGCCCGGCGTGCTGCCCCTCGCCGGCCACCGCGGTGCCGGCGTGGACCACGTGGACGCCCTCGAGGGCACCGGCCTGCTCCAGACCGCCGACCGGGTCGCCCTTCCGGGGGGTCTCCGGGTAGTTCCGGGCGGCGACGACGACGGCGACGGCCGTCTCGGGCCGCCAGCGCAGCCGCTCGGCCTCGTCGAGCCGGCCGGCCGCGGCGTCGAGCAGCAGCCGCCCGAGCGGGGTGGCGAGCCGGGCGAGCACGGCCTGGGTCTCCGGGTCCCCGAAGCGGGCGTTGAACTCGATCACGCGCAGGCCGCGGCTCGTCATGGCCAGCCCGCAGTAGAGCACGCCCACGAACGGGGTGCCGCGGCGGCGCATCTCCTCGACCGTGGGGCGGGCGACCCGCTCCACGACCTCGTCCACGAAGCCCTCCGGCAGCCACGGCAGCGGCGTGTAGGCGCCCATCCCGCCGGTGTTGGGGCCCGCGTCGTCGTCGTGGATCCGCTTGAAGTCCTGGGCCGGGCTCAGCGGGATCACGCGGGAGCCGTCGGTGAGCACGAACAGGGACACCTCAGGGCCGTCGAGGTACTCCTCGACCACCACGCTCCCGCCCGCGGCGAAGCAGGCGGCGGCGTGCTCCAGCGCGGCGGCGCGGTCGGAGGTGACGACCACGCCCTTGCCGGCGGCGAGCCCGTCGTCCTTGACGACGTAGGGGGCGCCGAAGGTGTCGAGGGCGTCGGCGGCCTCCTGCTCGGTGGTGGCCACGCGTGCCATGGCGGTGGGCACGCCGGCGGAGGCCATCACCTCCTTGGCGAACGCCTTGGAGCCCTCGAGCCGCGCCGCCGCCTGCGAGGGGCCGAAGACGGGGAAGCCGGCCTCGCGCAGGGCGTCGGCCACACCGGCCACCAGCGGGGCCTCGGGTCCGACGACGACGAGGTCGACGGCGAGCTCGCGGGCGAGGGCCGTGGCCGCCGCCGGGTCGTTCGCGTCCACGGCGTGGACCGGGACGAGCTGCGCGATGCCGGCGTTGCCCGGTGCGCAGTGCACCTGCGCGACCTCGGGATCTGCCAGCAGTGCACGGATGATTGCGTGTTCGCGGCCTCCGGGGCCCAGTACCAGAACCTTCACGCCCTCAGGCTAGTGGGCGGCGGCGGCTTCTGACACATCGTCGGCACCACCGGGTCCCAACCCTCCAGTATAGATAAGCATCCTGATGTTCTCCTCGCAATCTCCGCCCACCTGTGACTTTCTCGGACACCGCCCCTTGTGGCACCGGCCACAGTCCTACCGTGAAGGCATGAGCACGCAGAGACGACTCACAGCAGCATCCGCCGCCGCAGTCCTCGGCCTCTTCCTGGCCGGCTGCGACAACACCGAGACGGAGGCGCCGGCCGAGTCCGTGCCCGAGAACTCGATGGCGGAGTCCGAGATGGGCGCCGACCCCACCGCCACGGAGACCGGGATGGGCACCGAGCCCACGGTCGGGCAGACCGGCATGGGCGACGACACCACCACCGACACGGGCGCCGAGGGCACCGTCCCCGAGGGCGGCACGGGCGGCGACGTCGGCGGTGCGGGCACCGGCGCGGACACCGACGCCGACGCCGGCACGGACAACTGAGCGCGGTGCACCACCGGTCCGCCCGGCAGCGGCCGGGGCGGGTCCCGCCCGGCTGACATACTGGGCGGATGCAGACCTTCACCTCGGACCGTGCCGTGGACCTCGCGGTGATCGAGCGCAGCGGCTTCCTCGAGTCCCGCCACCGCGGCTCCGCCGTGGTCCTGGACCCGGACGGGAACGTGGCGGTGGAGCTGGGCGACATCGGCGCCCCGATCTTCCCCCGCTCCACCCTCAAGCCGTTCCAGACGATCGCCGCCATGAAGGCCGGGGTCCCGCTGCGCGGGGCCCAGGTGGCCATCGCCGCCGCCTCCCACATCGGCTCCTTCGAGCAGCTCGGCGCCGTCAGCTCCATCCTCGAGGCCGCCGGGCTCACCGAGGACGCGCTGCAGTGCCCGCCGGACTGGCCCGAGGACGAGGAGGTCCGGACCGAGCTCGTGCGCGCCGGGCGCGGGAAGACCCCGATCTGCATGAACTGCTCCGGCAAGCACGCCGCGTTCCTGTGGGCCTGCACCGAGAACGACTGGCCCACGGACAGCTACCTGGACCCGGAGCACCCGCTGCAGCGCACCGTGCTGGAGACCGTCGAGGAGTTCTCCGGCGAGCGCGTGGCCCACGTGGGCGTGGACGGCTGCGGCGCCCCGCTGGCGGCGATCTCCCTCACCGGTCTCGCCCGCGCGTACTCGACCCTCGGCCGGGCCGCGGGCAACCTCGACGCCGACGCCCGGGCCGCCACGGTGGCCCAGTGCATGCTCGACTACCCCGAGTTCGTGCACGGCCGCGGCAAGTACAACACCGTGGTCATGGAGGAGCTCGACGTCGTGGCGAAGCTCGGCGCCGAGGGCGTGCTGGCGCTCGGCACCCGGGACGGCTGGTCGGTGGCCCTGAAGGTGCTCGACGGCGGCTCCCGCGCCAACGCGCTCGTCGGCCTGAGCCTGCTGGCCCACGCCGGGGCCGTGCCCGCGCCGGCCGCGGCCGCGGTGATCGGCCGGGTGGTGCGCCCCATTCTGGGCGCGTCCCGCCCCGTGGGCCGGATCCGCCTGGCCGACCCGCTCGTGGAGCTCCTGGGCCCGGAGCTGGTCCGGGCGCTCGGGCAGGACTAGGCGCCGTGGCCCGCCGCCGCATCGACCCCGCCGACGGAGTGCCGGCCCTGGACGCCTGGCGGACGGACCCGGACGCCGCCCCGCGCCCCACCGTGGCCACCGCCGTGCGGTACTGCCTCGAGGAGCTCGCCGAGCGCCGGCCCGGCAACAGCGTGGAGGTGCGCGTGCCGCCCTTCGGCGTGACCCAGTGCGTGGCCGGCCCCCGGCACACCCGGGGCACCCCGCCCAACGTCGTCGAGACCGACGCCCGCACTTGGCTGGGCCTGGCCACGGGCGCCCTGACGTGGTCCGAGGCCGTCGCCTCGGGGGCGGTTGTGGCCTCGGGCACACGGACCGACCTGGCGGACGCCCTGCCCCTCTTCGCCCGGTAACCTGGAGGACATGACCTCCGCACCCTCGCCCTCCTCTCCGCGCCCGTCGGCGCGGAAGCCGCCGCGCCGGCGCCGCCGCGGGCGGACGGCCGCGCCGCTCGCCGAGGCCGGGCAGCAGCAGATGACGCTGCGCCGCGCCCCCAACATCTGGGCGTTCGTGGTGCTCGGCGGGATCGTGGGCATCGTCGTGGGCGTGCTGGTCGGCCTGGCCGGCGGGGGCAGCGCCCAGTTCACCCAGGGAACCGTGGTCCTGTTCATGGTCTCGGTCTTCGCCGTCCTGGGCCTGGCCGCCGGAGCCGTCGTGGCTCTCGTGCTGGACCGCATCTCCGTGGCCCGCGCGCGGGCCGTCACCACCGAGGTCGTGGACGAGGACGCCGTCCCGGGCCCGCGGGCCGAGGACCCGCCGGCCGACGACCCCCGAAGCTCGAGAGAGGGCTGATCGACGTGGTTCACCCTGATGGACAACTCAGCCACGACCTGCTCCCCGGAGAGAAGGGCCCCCAGGACGCGTGCGGCGTGTTCGGCGTGTGGGCCCCCGGGGAGGAGGTCGCGAAGCTGGCCTACTACGGCCTCTACGCGCTGCAGCACCGCGGCCAGGAGTCGGCGGGCATCGCCGCCAGCGACGGCGAGCGCATCTCCGTGTACAAGGACATGGGCCTCGTCTCGCAGGTCTTCGACGAGACGACCCTCAACACCCTGACCGGGCACCTGGCCGTGGGCCACTGCCGCTACTCCACCACGGGCGGGTCCCACTGGGCCAACGCGCAGCCCACCCTGGGCGCCACCCCGCACGGGACCGTGGCGCTCGCGCACAACGGCAACCTCACCAACTCCGCCGAGCTCTACGACAACCTCATCGACAAGTCGGGCTTCCCCTCCCGGGGCGAGATGGCGCAGGGCAACACCACGGACACCGCCCTGGTCACCGCGCTGCTGGCCGAGCACCCGCACGGCTCCCTCGAGGACGCCGCGATGCACCTGCTCCCCCAGCTCGTGGGCTCCTTCTGCCTCACGTTCATGGACGAGCACACCCTCTACGCCGCCCGCGACCCGCAGGGCATCCGCCCACTGGTGCTCGGCCGGCTCGACCGGGGGTGGGTCGTGGCCTCGGAGACCGCCGCGCTGGACATCGTGGGCGCGTCCCTGGTCCGGGAGATCGAGCCCGGCGAGTTCGTGGCCATCGACGAGCACGGGCTGCGCTCCCAGCGCTTCGCCGAGACCCGCCGCGCCGCGTGCGTGTTCGAGTACGTCTACCTGGCCCGCCCGGACACCACCATCAACGGCCGCTCCGTGTACGAGTCCCGCGTGGAGATGGGCCGCCGGCTGGCCCGGGAGCACGGGACCGAGGCGGACCTGGTCATGCCGACCCCCGAGTCCGGCACCCCCGCGGCCATCGGCTACGCCGAGGAGTCCGGGATCCCCTTCGGCAACGGCCTGGTCAAGAACGCCTACGTGGGCCGCACCTTCATCCAGCCCTCGGACACCATCCGCCAGCTCGGGATCCGGCTCAAGCTCAACCCGCTGAAGTCCGTGGTGGCGGGCAAGCGCCTGGTCGTCATCGACGACTCGATCGTGCGCGGCAACACCCAGCGCGCGCTCATCCGGATGCTGCGCGAGGCCGGGGCCGCGGAGATCCACGTGCGGATCTCCTCCCCGCCCATCAAGTGGCCGTGCTTCTACGGCATCGACTTCGCCTCCCGCGCGGAGCTGATCGCCAACGGCCTGGGCGTCGAGGAGATCCGGGCGTCCCTGGGCGCGGACTCCCTCGGCTACATCTCCGAGGAGGGCATGGTCTCGGCCACCAAGCAGGAGCGCGGCGAGCTGTGCACCGCCTGCTTCTCCGGGACCTACCCCACCCGCCTGCCGGACGCGGACAAGCTGGGCAAGAACGTCTTCGAGGCCCGCAAGCCGGTGGACTCCTCGCCGCGCCGGGCGCCGGGCGAGCCGTCCGTGGCCCAGCGGCCCGAGCACGCCTCCGCGGTGTCCATCGACACCCACCCCTCGGCCGACGACGGGCTGTCCCGCCGGGCCGCCGGGCGCACCCGCATCTCCGACGAGGACCCGGGCTACCAGGACAGCTCCACGGGCTGCGACCCCGGGCCGGACTCCGATCTCGAGGACCTGCTCCTGCCCGAGGACCGGGTGCCCGCCCGGTCCGCCGAGCCCGGACCCCAGCCCGCCGCCCAGCACGAGACCGCGAAGGACGCCTGACCATGGCCCAGCACCCCTCCTCCACGAACCGCACCGTCACCTACGCCAGCGCCGGTGTGGACGTCGAGGCCGGCGACCGCGCCGTCGAACTCATGAAGAGCGCGGTCAAGGCCACGCACACCCCGAACGTGATCGGCGGGGTCGGGGGGTTCGCGGGCCTGTTCGACGTCTCCGAGCTCACGAGCTACCGCAAGCCCTACCTCGCCACCTCGACCGACGGCGTGGGCACGAAGGTCGCGATCGCCCAGACCCTCGACGTGCACGACACGATCGGGTTCGACCTGGTCGGCATGGTCGTCGACGACATCGTCGTGGTGGGCGCCAGGCCGCTGTTCATGACCGACTACATCGCCACCGGCCGCGTGGTGCCCGAGCGGATCGCCGACATCGTGCGCGGCATCGCCGCCGCGTGCGAGCAGGCGGGCACCGCCCTGGTCGGCGGCGAGACCGCCGAGCACCCGGGCCTGCTGCGCCCGGACGAGTACGACGTGGCGGGGGCGGCCACCGGGGTCGTCGAGGCCGACGAGCTGCTGGGCCCGGACCGGGTGCGCTCCGGGGACGTGGTGATCGGCATGGCCTCCTCCGGGCTGCACTCCAACGGCTACTCGCTGGTGCGCAAGGTCATCAACGTGGCCGGCTGGTCCCTGGACCGGCAGGTCAGCGAGCTCGGCCGCACCCTGGGCGAGGAGCTGCTCGAGCCCACCCGCGTCTACGCCGCCGACGTCCTGGACCTCGCGGCCGCCTTCCCCGTCAACGGGCCGGACGGCAGCACGGGCCACGGCGTGCGCGGCTTCAGCCACGTCACCGGCGGCGGCCTGGCCGCGAACCTCGCCCGGGTGCTGCCCACGGGACTGGAGGCGACGGTGGACCGCTCCACCTGGGAGCTGCCCGCGATCTTCCAGCTGATCAGCCAGCTCGGCAACGTCCCGCTGCCCGACCTCGAGCGGACCCTCAACCTCGGCGTGGGCATGGTCGCCGTCGTGGACCCGGCCGCGGCCGACGACGCCGTCGCCCACCTCACGGCCCGCGGGCTGAGCTCGTGGGTCATGGGCACCGTGGGCGAGATCGACCCGGACGCCGAGCACAGCGGCCCCGACTGGGTGCAGGGCGCCAAGGGCGTGGACGGCGGCGCGGTGCGCATGGTCAGCGCCTACGCCGGCTGAGCCGCTCCGGCGGAACGGAAGGACCGCCCCGCCGGAGCACCCGCCCGGTGGGGCGGCGGCTCGGCGGGGCGGTCCGGGGCACGCAAAGAAGGTGCCCGTCCAGGAGGGGCACCTCAGATGCGCTGATGTTGCTGAGACGAGCGGAGTTCCCGGCTGCCTACCGGCGGTAGTCCTCGTCGTAGTCGTCCACGTACTTGTCGACGTAGGCGGAGTAGTCGTCCTCGCCCTCGTCGACGGTCTCCTCGACCGGTTCCCGCAACGGGGAGGACTGCTCGCTGCCGCGCAGTTCCCGCTGGAGTGCGGTGAGGTCGGTCTGCGGGCTGAAGTACTTCATCTCCCGCGCCTGCCGTGTCGCCTTAGCCTTTTGACGGCCGCGCCCCATGGCGTGACCCCCTCTGTCTCTTGGTCCGGACGGCGGCACTCAGGCACAGAGTACGGCCCCGGAAATGTCGTATGAATGGTTCGTGAGACCAGGGTACATGGTTTGCCGGAGCGTTGCGCCCGCCCCGCCCCGCGCACGGCGCACTGTCGGCAACCTCACGAGCGGCGGGCCGCCGCCCGTCCGGGCCGGGCGTCGGCCGGCCGCCGCCGGGTCCCCGGCGGCGGCCCGCGGGGCCGGGCGGAACGCTCCGCCCGGCCCCGGCGCGACCGGCCCCGGGCTCAGCGGGCGGCGTGGGCCTCCTCGCGCACCGCGGTGACCGTCAGGCCGTCGGCCACGACGTCCGCGTCGACGTCCACCCGCACGGTGTCGCCGTCCACGACCGCCCCGGACAGGATCGCCCGGGCGAGCTTGTCGCCGATCTCGCGCTGCACCAGCCGGCGCAGCGGCCGGGCGCCGTAGGCGGGGTCGTAGCCGGTGATGCCCAGCCACTCGGTCGCCGCCGGGGTGACCTCCAGGCCCAGCCGGCGCTGGCCCAGGCGCTCGGCCAGCTGGGCGACCTGGATGTCCACGATCCGGCTCAGGTCCGCGGTGGACAGCGGGTCGAACAGGATCACGTCGTCGAGCCGGTTGAGGAACTCCGGCTTGAACGAGGCGTTGACCACGCCCATCACCGCGTTCCGCTTCGCGTCCTGGTCGATCGTCTGGTCCACCAGGAACTGGCTGCCCAGGTTCGAGGTGAGGATCAGGATCACGTTGCGGAAGTCCACGGTCCGGCCCTGGCCGTCGGTGAGCCGCCCGTCGTCGAGCACCTGCAGGAGGATGTCGAAGACGTCCGGGTGGGCCTTCTCGATCTCGTCGAGCAGGACCACCGAGTACGGGCGGCGCCGCACGGACTCCGTGAGCTGCCCGCCCTCCTCGTAGCCGACGTAGCCCGGGGGCGCGCCGACCAGCCGGGAGACGGTGTGCTTCTCGCCGTACTCGGACATGTCGATCCGCACCAGCGCGCGCTCGTCGTCGAACTGGAACTCCGCCAGCGACTTCGCCAGCTCGGTCTTGCCCACGCCGGTGGGGCCGAGGAACAGGAACGAGCCGATCGGCCGGTCCGGGTCGGAGACGCCCGCGCGCGAGCGGCGCACCGCGTCCGCGACGGCCTGCACGGCCCGGTGCTGGCCGATCAGCCGCCGGCCGAGGAGCTCCTCCATGTGCATCAGCTTCTCGGTCTCGCCCTGCAGCATGCGCCCGGCGGGGATGCCGGTCCACGCGGAGATGACCTCGGCGACGTCGTCGGCCGTGACCTCCTCGGAGACCATGGTCTGGCGCGCCTCCGTGGCGCTCTCCTGCTCCTGGGCGGCGTCGAGCTCCTTCTGCATGGCGGGGATCTCGCCGTAGAGCAGCCGCGAGGCCTCCGCGAGGTCGCCCTGGCGCTGGGCCACCTCGGCCTGCGAGCGCAGGTTGTCGATCCGCTCCTTGAGGTCGCCGACGCGGTTCAGGCCGGCCTTCTCGGCCTCCCACCGGGCGTTGAGGGCGTCCAGCTCGGACCTCTTGTCGGCCAGCTCCTGCTGGAGCGCGGCGAGCCGCTCGACCGAGGCGGGGTCGGTCTCCCGCTCCAGCGCGAGCTCCTCCATGGTCAGGCGGTCGACGGCGCGGCGCAGCTGGTCGATCTCCTCCGGGGCGGAGTCGATCTCCATGCGCAGCCGGGAGGCGGCCTCGTCGACGAGGTCGATGGCCTTGTCCGGCAGCTGGCGGCCGGGGATGTAGCGGTTGGACAGCGTCGAGGCCGCGACCAGGGCCGAGTCCGCGATCTGCACCTTGTGGTGGGCCTCGTAGCGCTCCTTGAGCCCGCGCAGGATGGCGACGGTGTCCTCCACGGAGGGCTCGCCGACGTAGACCTGCTGGAACCGTCGCTCCAGCGCCGCGTCCTTCTCGATGTTCTCCCGGTACTCGTCCAGGGTGGTCGCGCCGATGAGGCGCAGCTCGCCGCGGGCCAGCATGGGCTTGAGCATGTTCCCAGCGTCCATGGACCCCTCGGACGCACCGGCGCCGACGACGGTGTGCAGCTCGTCGATGAACGTGACGACCTGCCCCTCGGACTGCTTGATCTCCTCGAGCACGGCCTTGAGCCGCTCCTCGAACTCGCCGCGGTACTTGGCGCCGGCCACCATGGACCCGAGGTCCAGGGAGATCAGCGTCTTGCCCCGCAGGGACTCGGGGACGTCCCCGGCCACCATGCGCTGGGCGAGGCCCTCGACCACGGCGGTCTTGCCGACGCCCGGCTCGCCGATGAGCACGGGGTTGTTCTTGGTGCGGCGGGACAGCACCTGGACCACGCGCCGGATCTCGGAGTCGCGCCCGATCACGGGGTCGAGCTTGCCCTCGCGGGCCGTCGCGGTCAGGTCCGTGCCGAACTTCTCGAGCGCCTGGAAGGTGCCCTCGGGGTCGGGGGTGGTCACGCGGCGGTCTCCTCTCACGGAAGGGATGGTGGTCCGGAGCCGGTCGGGGCCGGCGCCCGCGCCGCGGAGGATCTCCCCGACCCGGCCCTCCTGCTGGGCCAGGCCGTACAGAAGGTGCTCGGTGGAGATGTACTCGTCGCCGATCGAGCGGGCGAACTGCTCCGCGGCCTGGATGACCTGCAGGGCGCCCCGGTTGAACTGGGCCTGCGCGGTCGAGGACCCCGACGCCGAGGGCAGGGCCTTGATGGCCGCACTGGCCTCCGCGGACACCGCATCGACGTCGGCGCCGGTGGCCTTCAGGACCGCGACGGCGACACCCTCGCGCTGGTCCAGCAGGGCCTTGAGGACGTGGGCGGGCTCGACCTGCGGATTGCCCGCGGTCGAGGCGTTGGTGGAGGCGGCGGAGAGCGCCTCCTGCGACTTGGTGGTGAACTTGGTCTCCACTGCGGCTCCTTCTGAACGATCGGGACGAACCGACCCGGGTGCTTCTCGCCACTGACTGCGGGCGGTTCATTCAGCTAACCTGAGTCTACTCCACTCAACCTTGGTCGGCCAGATCCTATTCCCCGTGGTGACACCGGATGCGGGGCGACACCCCCACCCCGCGAAGGACGCGACCTCTATCACAACTCTGCTTGTTTGTCCAAGATCACACGGCCGAACCCTTGGGTGCGCCCGACTTTCTCCGTAGTGTCGGAGCCTCATCCAGTTCGGCCCGACGACGCGCCTTCCTCCCCCTCCAGCTCCACACGGAAGGATCCGCCATGTCCGCACCCCGCACTGCCGTGCTCCAGGTGATCAACGCCCCCGGCCCCACCGGCACCCGGCTCGCCATCCTCGCCCTCGCCCTCGGCGGCTTCGGCGTCGGCACCACCGAGTTCGCCTCGATGGGCCTGCTGCCCTTCATCGCCGAGGACTTCGACGCCTCGATCCCCGCCCTCGCCCACTCCATCTCGCTCTACGCCCTCGGCGTGGTGGTCGGCGCGCCGCTGATCACGACCCTCACCTCCCGGGTGGAGCGCAAGACCCTCCTGCTGGGCCTGATGGCGGCGTTCACCGCCGGCAACGCCCTCTCGGCGGCGGCCCCCTCCCTCGACTGGCTCTACGCCGCCCGCTTCCTCTCCGGCCTGCCGCACGGGGCCTACTTCGGGGTCGCCGCCGTCGTGGCCTCCTCCCTGGTGCCCCGCGAGCGCCGCGGCACCGCCGTGGCGCGCGTCGCCCTGGGCCTGACGGTGGCCAACATCGTGGGCGTCCCCCTCGCCGCCGCCCTCGGCGGGGCCCTGGGCTGGCGTTCCGGCTACGGCCTGGTGGTGCTGATCGGGCTGCTGACCGTCACGGCCCTGGCCCTCTTCGTGCCCAGGACCCAGCAGGGCGGCGGCGTCTCGGTCGCCCAGGAGGTCCGCGCCCTGGGCCGCCCGCAGGTGACGCTGACCCTCATCGCCGGGACCGTCGGGTTCGGCGGGATGTTCGCGGTCTACACCTTCATCTCCCCCACCCTCACCGAGCTCACCGGCCTCGGCCTCTCGGCGGTGCCCTGGGTGCTGGCCGTGTTCGGCGTGGGCATGACCCTGGGCTCGCTGATCGTGGGCCCGCTCGTCGACCGCTCGATCGAGAAGACCGCCCTGGGCGCCGGTGCCGTCTCCGCCGTCGCGCTCGTCTTCTTCGGGCTCTTCGCCCACCTGCCCGCCGCCGCCGTGTTCGGCGTGCTCTGGATCGGGATCATGGGGTCCGTGTTCACCACGTCCCTGCAGATGCGGCTGCTGCGCGAGGCCAAGGACGCCCCCTCCCTGACCGCCGCCATGAACCACGCGGCGTTCAACCTGGCCAACGCCATGGGCGCCTTCCTGGGCGGGGCCGTGATCACCGCCGGGTGGGGCTACCGCGCACCGGCCTGGGTGGGCGTGGGCCTGGCACTGGTCGGCCTGCTGATCCTGGGCCACGCGGTGCGGATGCAGCGCTCCGGGACGGTCCCGGCCGCGCCCCCGGCGGGTGCCCTCTCCCCCTGGTCCACCCGGGCCTTCGGGACCCTCGTGGTGCTCCTCCCGGAGGCCGCCCAGCCGGGCCCGGTCCCGGCGAACAGCTCCCGGACCGTCACCTGGAGCAACCTCGTCCCGCAGTGACTCCCGCACCGTCCGGGGGCGGGCTCCCCGCCCCCGGACGGCCCGGTGGCACACTCGGTGCCATGCGTGAACTCGTCGTCCTCGGCACCGCCTCGCAGGTCCCCACCCGGACCCGCAACCACAACGGGTACCTGCTGCGCTGGGACGGAGCGGGCCTGCTCTTCGACCCCGGGGAGGGAACGCAGCGGCAGATGACCCACGCGGGCGTCCCGGCCACGCAGGTGACGCGGATCTGCCTCACCCACGTCCACGGCGACCACTGCTACGGACTGCCCGGGGTGCTCTCGCGCATGGTCCTGGACGGCGTGGCGCACCCGGTGCACCTGCACTACCCGGCCTCCGGCGAGGAGGTGGTCCGGGCGCTCGTCTCCCTCGCCACCCCGGGCCTGGACCTGCGGCTGCACCCGCACGGCTCCTCCGGGGCCGTGGCGCCCGGCCTGGAGGTGCGCCCCCTGCACCACCGCGTCGAGACCTACGGCTACCGGCTCGTGGAGCCCGACGGCCGCACGACGCTGCCGGACCGGCTCGCGGCGGCCGGGATCACCGGCCCGGACGTCGGCCGGCTGCAGCGCGACGGCCGGCTGCACGGGGTGCGGCTCGAGGACGTGAGCGCTCCCCGGCCCGGCCAGCGCTTCGCCTTCGTCATGGACACGGCGCCGTGTCGGGGCGCCGAGGAGCTCGCCGAGGGGGCCGACCTGCTCGTGGCGGAGTCCACCTTCGCCGACGACGACGCCGCTCTCGCCGCGCAGCACCGCCACCTCACCGCCGGCCAGGCCGGGGCGCTCGCCGCCGCCGGGGGCGCCCGGGCGCTGCTCCTCACCCACTTCTCGTCGCGCTATCCCGACGTCGCGCCGCTCGCCGAGCAGGCCCGTGCCCGCGCCCGGGGCACCGCCGTGCTGGCCGCGGAGGACCTGGACCGGATCCCCCTGCCGGGACGGCGCCGCGAGACCTCCGCGGGCGGGCATCCGGGAGAACGCTCGTGACGGGTTGGTAGACTCGGCTGTCCCGCACTTCCTGGAGGTCACCCCATGCCGCAACGCGTTCGCGGAGGCACCATGCAGATCGGCGAGCTCGCCGAGCGCACCGGCCTGTCCCTGCGCACGATCCGTCACTACGACGACGTGGGCCTGTTGCCGGCCTCCCGCACGGAGGGCGGGTTCCGCGTGTACACGGAGCAGGACGTGGAACGTCTGCTGGTCGTCCGGCAGATGAAGCCGCTGGGCTTCACGCTGGAGGAGATGGCGGAGCTGCTGGAGCTGCTCGGCACCGAGGACGCCGCCCCGGAGCGGCTCGCGGACCACCTGGAGCGGGCTCGCCCCGAGCGGGACAAGCTGGCCCGGAAGCTGGCCCAGGCGGACGAGTTCATCGCCATTCTGGAGCAGCGGCTCGGCCGGTGACGGCGTCCGCGGCCCGCTCCTGCACGTGAGCCCTTCCCCGGACCGGGCGCCGGGCGCCCCGCGGCCGGGCATGAGACAGGTCTCTTCCGACCGCGGACACGCCACCCTACCCTTACGCCACGTTAGAGTTGGACGGGCGCAGCAGCCGGCCCACCCGGCAACGGGTGCGACGTCGCGCCCTCCTCCTGCACGCACTCCGCCCAAGGGCCCGCACGCCCTCATGCCCTCACGAACGGAGCCTCGACTTGGCCAGCACCACCACCGGGACCGCCCCGGCACCGACGCCCGAGCAGCGCCAGTCCGTCCGCCGCACCCTCCGCTCCCCCCGCCACCTCAAGACCGAGGTCCTGGCCGGGCTGGTGGTGGCCCTGGCGCTGATCCCCGAGGCGATCGCGTTCTCGATCATCGCCGGTGTCGATCCGCGGGTGGGCCTCTTCGCCTCCTTCACCATGGCCGTGACCACCGCGGTGCTGGGCGGGCGCCCGGCCATGATCTCGGCCGCCACCGGCGCGGTGGCCCTGGTCATCGCCCCGCTGATGGCCTCCCACGGCATCGAGTACTTCATCGCCGCCGTGATCCTGGCCGGGGTGTTCCAGGTGGTGCTCGCCCTGATCGGGGCGGCGCGGCTGATGCGCTTCATCCCCCGCTCGGTGATGGTGGGCTTCGTCAACGCCCTGGCCGTCCTGATCTTCACCTCGCAGGTCCCCGAGCTGATCGGCGTCCCCTGGGCCGTCTACCCGCTCACCCTCCTGGGCCTGGCCATCGTCTTCCTCTTCCCCCGGGTCAGCCGTGCGGTACCGGCCCCGCTGGTGGCCATCGTGGTGATCACCGTCCTGGTGGTCACCTTCGGCACCGAGGTGCCCACGGTCGGGGACAAGGGCGAGCTGCCGGACGCGCTCCCCTCCCTGTTCTTCCCCGACGTCCCGCTGAACCTCGAGACCCTGGAGATCGTCGCCCCGTACGCCTTCACCATGGCGATCGTGGGGCTGCTGGAGTCGCTGATGACGGCCAAGCTCGTCGACGACATCACCGACACCCGCTCGAACAAGACCCGCGAGTCCTGGGCCCAGGGCGTCGCGAACGTGGTCTCGGGCCTCTTCGGCGGCATGGGCGGCTGCGCGATGATCGGCCAGACCATGATCAACGTCAAGGCGTCCGGGGCCCGCACCCGGATCTCCACCTTCCTCGCGGGCGTGTTCCTGCTGATCCTGGTCGTCACCCTGGGCCAGGTGGTGGCGGTGATCCCGATGGCCGCGCTGGTGGCGATCATGATCTTCGTGTCCTGGGCGACCTTCGACTGGCACTCGGTCCGCCCGGCCACCCTCGCCCGGATGCCGGTCCCCGAGACCCTGGTGATGCTCTCGACCGTGGTCGTGACCGTGTGGACCCACAACCTCGCCCTCGGCGTGATCATCGGGGTGCTCGTCGCCATGGTCGCCTTCGCCCGCCGGGTCGCCCACTTCGTCACCGTGGACCGGGAGCTCGAGCAGCGGGACGGCCGGGAGACGGCCGTCTACACCGTGCACGGGGAGCTGTTCTTCGCCTCCTCCAACGACCTCTACACGATGTTCGACTACGCCGGGGACCCCCAGCACGTGGTCATCGACCTCTCCGACTCCCACCTGTGGGACGCCTCCACCGTCGCGGCCCTGGACTCGGTCACCGACAAGTACGCCCACTACGGCAAGGACGTGGAGATCGCCGGGCTCAACCAGGCCAGCCGCCGGATGCGGGTGCGCCTGGGCGGGATGCTCAGCGGCGGGCACTGAGCGGTGCCGCGGGAACGCGGCATTCGCGATGACAACCCTTTGTGTCTGCATGTGAACTGGGTCACAGGGGAGGCCTTGCCGATCCACCGGGGATCGACCATTCTTGCTTCTCACGAGGGGATTCTGTGGTCGGCAAAGACCATCCCCCGGCTCCTGCGACGTCGATCGGTGGTGCGACCGGATCCGGAAGTTCCGGACGCACCGCGAGAAACCGGTCCGTGCGAGGGAGCAGCAGGGAGCGGGGCAGGCTGGGGGGCCGCCCCGCTCCCCCTGTTCTGCCCCCGGTCCGCGCGCACACGGCCCGCCCGAGAGCGCACACGGGGCCGGGGACCTCCCGCGGCGGACCGCAGCCGCTGCGGTCGCGAGCCCCGCCACGACGCCCCCGCACCGCCGGCACCGGGACCGACGCGGTCCGAGGAGAGCACGGCAGGTCCGGAAAACGCACGACCACCGGGCACAGGGTGGCCGCTCCCGGGACCGGACGCGACGATGGATCGCGGCGGTGCCACCGCATCGCCGCCGAGACGGCCCGGACCGCTGCGCAGCGCGGCGCCCGGCCCGGGACGTCTCCGACGCGAGCACACCCCAGGGAGCCCCCCATGGACGACACCGCCGGAGCCGTGCAGGCGCGCCTGGCCAGACGCACCGCCGAGCACGCCGGCGTGGCGACGGATCAGCTGTGGTGGCAGTACTTCGAGCTCGGCGGCGAGGCCGGCACCCTGGAGGTCGAGGCGTACCTGCACGGGTGCCTGCAGCTGCCGCCGGGCCACCGGGACCTGATCACCTGCGCGGTGAACGAGCTGGCCGAGGGCACGAGCGCCCCCCGCGCCCCGTTCTCCTGGGAGCTCGCGGACTCGCGGGGCGACGCCGGACGGCCCGGCCGCGACCGGTCGCCGGGTTCCGGGCCCCGCGGCTGAGGGGCCGCGCCCGGGAGCGGGGGCGGCGCGGGCGCCCCCGCGGAGGGCAGTGGCAGAATGGGCCGGGTGCCGGCACGACGACAGCCCGCACCCGGCGGGAAGCGTCGAGCCGGTCGCCAGGTCCTGTCGCCGCCGTGTGCTCCCACCTCGACCCCTAGGATGCCGGATGGCCCCTCCCCCGCCCCGTTCCGCCCCCACGTCCGCCTCGACCGGCTGGTCGACCCTGCACCGCCACCACATCGGCGTGGACATCGGCGGCACCCGGACCAGGTACTCGACCGTGGACATGGCCGACGGCACCCTGACCACCCCGGTCCTGCAGCACCCCACCCCCGATCCCGCCACCCCGGACGCCGTCGCCGGGCGGCTCGAACTGCTCGTCGCGGAGCTCTCCGAGGCGGCGAGCGCGCCGGACCCCGAGGCGAGCGTGGGGGTGGCGCTGCCCATGATCCTGCGCCAGGGCGTGGCGTGCTCGGCCGCGAACATCGACGACGCCTGGATCGGGCTGGACGCCCACCGGTTCCTCACGGAGCGGCTGGGCCGCACCGTGCAGGTCATCAACGACGCCGACGCCGCAGGCCTCGCCGAGGTCCGCTACGGCGCCGGCCGCGGGAGCACCGGCACCGTCCTGATCATCACCCTGGGCACCGGGATCGGCTCCGCGCTGATCGTGGACGGGAAGCTGGTGCCCAACCTGGAGCTGGGCCACCTCGAGCTGCACGGCGCGGACGCCGAGGTGCGGGCCTCGGCCCTGGCCCGGGAGCGCGAGGGCCTGGACTGGCCGGTCTACGCCGAACGCCTCCAGGAGTACTTCAGCCACCTGGAGTTCCTCTTCTCCCCCGACCTGATCATCGTGGGCGGGGCCATCTCGGCCCAGCACGAGCAGTTCCTCCCGCGGCTGCGGCTGGACACGCGCGTGGTGCCCGCCGAGCTGCGCGACGCGGCGGGGATCATCGGGGCGGCCCGGCACGCCTACCTGGCCCTGCCGCCCCTGGAGGTCTAGCGGCGGAGGGCCTGGCGGAAGTACTGGATCCCCGCCAGGACGTGCAGGACGGCCGCGACCTGCACGAGCACCCGGCCCACGTCGGTGACCTCGGGGCTGGACCACGCCGGGCCCGCCAGCACGAGCACGGTCCCGAGCATGAGCAGAGCCGTCTTGGCCTTGCCGACCACCGTGACCCGCAGGGCGCCCAGGGTCCCGCGCACCAGGGTGGCGACGCCGACCACGGCGTCCACCACCGCGACGACCACGAGGACCCACCACGGGAACAGCCCGACGACGCTCGCGGCCACGGCGATCGCCACGGTCCCCAGCCGGTCCGCGATGGGGTCCATGACCTCGCCGACCCGGCTGCCCTGCCGCAGGGCACGGGCGAGGGTGCCGTCGACCCAGTCGGTCAGGCAGAAGACGGCGACGAGGACCAGCGCGCGGACCGGGTGCTCGTCGATGTCCAGCACGGCCAGCACGGCCGGGACGATGAGCGCGAAGCGCACCACGGAGACCACGTTGGGCACCGTGACCACACGGTGGTAGTACGGCGACTCCACCGGCTCGGTCTCCTCCTGGTGCTGTGCCATGTGACCTCCCGTCCGTCCGCCGCCCCGCACGGGCAGGCCGGGACCCGACCCCGCTGCTTCCGAGGGTAGTCCGTCGCCGCCGCGGCAGGGCGCCGGAGCGCCGCGTTCCCGCCCCGACCTGGTGCTCCTCGCACGCCGGGCCGTGATCGTCGCCATTGTCCCCGGCGCGGTCCCTGCGCTAGCCTCGGACGGGCTCGGCGATCGCCCGGCCCGTCCTCCCTGAGCCGGAGTCCCCCGCGCGCCCGGCGCCGGCGGGCAGCGCCGAGAACCCGATCCGCACGGCGCACCGGGGCGGACCCTGAACCTGGTGGGAGCCCCCTCTTGACCCTGCTGACCGCTGAGCGCACGTCGCCGCCCCGACCGGAGCGCGCCGCACGCCCGGCCCTGCGCCCCGAGATCCAGGGCCTGCGCGGGGTGGCCGTGCTGCTCGTCGTCGCCTTCCACGTCTGGACCGACCGCGTCTCCGGGGGCGTCGACGTCTTCTTCGTCCTCTCCGCCTTCCTGCTCACCGGATCGTTCGTGCGCCGGGTGGAGCAGGGCCGGCCGCTGGCCGTGACCTCGTACTGGCTGCGCACCTTCAGCCGCCTCCTCGGACCGCTGTCGGTGATGCTGCTCGCCGTCCTGGCGACGGTGCTGCTGCTCTTCCCGCCCAGCCGCTGGGACACCTTCCTGGGCCACGCCTGGGGCTCGCTCTTCCACGTCCAGAACTGGGTGCTGGCCGCCGAGGCGGTCGACTACTACGCCGGCGGGGGCGCCTCCTCCACCCCGTTGCAGCACACGTGGTCGCTGTCCCTGCAGGGGCAGGTCTTCCTGGTCTGGCCGCTGCTGCTGGCCGGCACCGCCTGGGTGGCGCACCGGAGCGGGCTGCGCTTCCGGGTCCTGGCCGGCGGTCTGTTCGCCGCGCTCTTCGCGGCGTCCCTGGCCTGGTCGGTGCACGCCACGGCCGCGACGCCGGACGGCGCCTACTTCAGCTCGCTGACCCGCGTCTGGGAGTTCGCCCTCGGGTCGCTGGCCGCGCTCGCCGCCGGGGCCCAGCCCCGGGCCGGGGCCCCGTCCGGCGCGGCGCGGCGCGCACTCTCCGCCGGCCTCGGGTGGGCGGGTCTGGCGGCCGTCGTGGCGACCCCGTTCCTGATCGACGCGCAGACCCGCTTCCCCGGCTCCGTGGCCCTGGCGCCCACCCTGGGCGCCACGGCCGTGCTGCTGGCCGGGTCGCTGGCCGCGGGAACCCGGGGCGGGGTCGACCGGGTCCTCGCGGCCCGGCCGCTCATCTGGTTCGGGGACCGCGCCTACGGCATCTACCTGTGGCACTGGCCGCTGCTCGTCACCTACGCGCTGGTCGCCATCCGCGAGGACGTGCCGGTGCTGCACGGGCTCGGCATCCTCGCGGGCTCCCTGCTGCTGACGCGGCTGACCGCTCCGCTGACCCGCCTGCCCGTCCTGCTCGTGCGCACCGTCCGGGCCTCCGCCCGGCGTCCGATGCTGGGGGCGGGCGATCTCGCCCGGCTGGTCGCCACCCTGGTGCTCGTGGCCGTGCCCGTGGGGGCCGCCCACAGCGGGGCCCTCGTGCGGGCGGCGCACCAGCAGGGCATCGAGCGGACCGAGGCGAACTACCCGGGTGCGGCGGTGCTGCGCGGTGAGGCCTCGGCCCCGGAGGGGGTCCCGCCCGTCCCCACCGACGCCGAGCGCGAGACCGAGTGGGGCGAGACGGGTCTGGAGTGCGCGGTCGAGGACGGCCGGGACCGCATCGGCGAGCTCGGCGACTGCTGGGCCGTGGGCCCCACGGACGGCTCCGTCCCGGCGCGGACGCTCGTGGTGATCGGCGACTCCCACGCGATGCAGCTGCTGACCCCGATCACCCGGGCCGCCGAGCGGCACGGGTGGAAGGTGATCAGCTACCTCCGGATGGCCTGCCGGTACGCGGGCCCCTCCCCCGGGCTCGGCGACGAGTGCAACGCCTTCAACGCCGCCGCCCGGGAGGCCGCCCTGGCGCAGGCCCCGGACGCCGTGCTCACCATCGGCACCCGCAGCCTCGCCGGGGCCCCGCACGAGGAGCTCGTCGACCGCTACGAGGAGGGTGTCGCCCCCCTGCTGGAGGCGGGGCTGCCGGTGGTCGCGTTCCGGGACAACCCCCGCTTCGACTACGACATGTTCGAGTGCGTCGAGACCTACGGCGCCGACCACCCGCGCTGCAACGTGGCCCGCTCCGAGGCCCTCCAGGAGGTCAACCCGCTGCTGGAGGTGGCCGCACGGCACGAGGGCCTGCACGCCGTGGACCTCACCGACCGGCTGTGCACCGCGGACGTCTGCCCCGCCGTGATCGGCAACGTCGTCGTCTACCGGGACCTCGACCACGTCACCTCCAGCTACGGGGCGACGCTCACCCCCGACGTCGAGCAGCGGCTGCGGTCTACGCTGGGCTGGTGAGGCGGCGCCCGTCCCGGGCCGCGCCCCGGACTCCGAGGAGGCCCCCGTGGACCCGCGCGTGCACTTCGTGACCCTCTCCACCCCGGACCTCGACGCCGCGCGGCGGTTCTACGTGCGCGGCCTCGGCTGGGAGCCGCTGCTGGACGTCCCGGGCGAGATCCTCTTCTTCCAGACGGCCCCCGGGACCGTGCTGGGCCTGTTCGACGCCGTGCTCTTCGCCCAGGACCTGGGCCGGACGGGGACGGCCCCGGCGCAGGGCGTGACGCTGGCGCACAACGTGGCCGGGGAGGCCGAGGTGCGCGCGACCGCCGACGCGATGGCCGCGGCCGGCGGCACCGTGCTCACCGGTCCGCGGCCGGGGCCGTTCGGGGGCGTGTTCCACGCGCACGTGGCGGACCCGAACGGCGTCGTCTGGGAGATCGCGCACAACCCGGGCTGGCGGATCGACGACGACGGGACCGTGCACCTGGGCTGAGCCCGGACGGTCGGCCGCGGACGTCGGCGCGCAGGTGGTGCTCGACGTCGTGCCGGAAGTACACGGCGAAGCCCGCCACGGTGAACTCCTTGCCGTCCCCGCGGCGGCCCGTCCGGGCCCACTGCGCCCCGGCGACCGCGTCGAAGGCGTCCGCCGTGGCGCGCAGCTCCTGGGCGATCTCCCCGGAGGCCTCGCAGGGGTCCTGCTCGTTGTAGCGCTCCTGGACCGCGTCCGCGTTCTGGTCCCGGTCCGGGACGGGCCCGGGGCGTGCGCGTCCCGGTAGGCTGGGGCGCATGTCCTCCCCCGGTTTCCCGCACGCCGTCCTCTTCGACCACGACGGGACGCTCGTCGACACCGAGCCGCTGTGGGAGGAGGCCAAGCAGGACCTCGCCGCCGAGCACGGCCGGATCTGGACCCCGCAGGACACCGAGGACACCCTGGGCCGGCCGGTGGCCGCGACGATCGCCCGGATGCAGCGGATCGGGGTGCCGCTCGACGACGACGAGCTGTTCCGGGCGATCTTCGCGCACAGCGTGCGGGTGCTGGAGGGGACGGAGCTGTCCTTCATCGACGGCATCGGGGACCTGCTCGAGGAGCTGGCGACCGCGGGGATCCCCGCGGCGATCGTCACCAACGCGAGCTCCGCGCTGGCCCGGCAGACCGCCTCCGTGGCCCCGCCGGGCCTCGTCCGGGTCGTCGTGGGCACCGACGAGTACGCGCAGGGCGTGCGCCCCAAGCCGGACCCGGACGCCTACCTCACGGCGGCGCGCCGGCTCGGGGTGGACCCCGCCCGGTGCGTGGTGGTCGAGGACTCCCCCGCCGGTGCGGCCGCCGGGGTCGCCGCGGGCATTCCCACGGTCGTCGTCCCCGGAGAGCAGACGGTCGGGCCCGGTCCGGGGCTGCTGCACCTGGGCTCCCACCGGGAGCTGACCCTGGAGCTGCTGCGCTCGCTGGACCCGCACTCCCCGTCGTCGCCCTTCCACCCCGCCCAGGAGGCCCGCCCGTGAGCTCCCCCGACTTCCCCGCCGCCGTCCTCTTCGACCACGACGGCACCCTCGTGAACTCCGAGCCCCAGTGGGCCGTGGCCAAGCGGGCGGTGGCCGACCGGTACGGCGTCGGGTGGAGCACCGAGGACGACCTCGCCACCCTGGGCCGGACCGTGCCGACCTCGGCGCGGCTGATGGTCGAGCGCGGGGCCGGGGGCACCGTCGAGGCGATCACCGCGGAGCTCGGCCGGGCGGTCGCGGACTCGCTCACGGGCGAGGTCCCCTTCCTGCCCGGCATGCGCGCGCTGCTGGACGAGCTGGAGCGGGCCGGCATCCCCGGGGCCGTGGTGACCAACGCGCTGACCGTGGTCGCGCGGGGCACCGCGTCGGGGGCCCCCGAGGTGCTGCGGGTGGTCGTGTCCCAGGAGGACGTCGAGCACGCGAAGCCGCACCCGGAGCCCTATCTGCGCGCGGCCCGGCTCCTGGGGGTGGACCCCGCGCGCTGCGTGGCGGTCGAGGACTCCCAGACCGGCGCCGCGAGCGCCGCGGCGGCCGGGATGCCGGTGGTCGTGGTCCCCGGGGAGCTGCCCGTGGAGCCGGCGCCCGGCTTCGTGCACGTGGACGCCCACACGGACGTCACCCTGGCGTTCCTGCGCTCGCTCGGGCCCGGGGCTTAACGGCCACGAGGGCACACCTCCGGCCGGTCCGCGGGAGGCGGAGCAGCAGGGGGTGCGCCCTCGTGGGCGGCGCGGGTCAGCGGGTCGCGGTGCCCTGCGGGGAGGACGCGCGGCGCGGGCCGCGGGTGCGACGGCGCGCGGACGCGGCCTGGGTCGCGCGGTCCGGTGCGGACTCGGTGGAGTACGTGGGCGCCGCGGAGCGGCTGGGCGCGGCCGAGCGCGCCGGGGCCGCCGAGCGGGAGGCCGAGCCGTTGCCCGGCCGCGAGCCGGCGCGGCCGGTCTCGGCGCGCTGGTCGCGGGAGGCGTTGCGCGGCTGCTCGGAGCGGTTCTGCCCACCGCGGCCGCGGTTGCCGCCGGAGCCACCACGGCCGCCGGAACGGCCGCCGCCGGAGCGCTGGCCGCCGGCCGGGCGGCCCTGGGCCTGGACGGGCTGGGGCACGTAGGCGACCTTCTCGGCGAGCTCGCCCACGAGCTCGGCCACGGCCGGGGAGCCGACGGTCACGGTGTCGAAGTTCGCGGTGACGCCTGCGGCCTTCATCAGCTGCGTGACCTCGCGGCGCTCCTCCTTGGTGGCCACCGTGACCACGGAGCCGGAGGCGCCGGCGCGGGCGGTGCGCCCGGAGCGGTGCAGGTAGGACTTGTGCTCGGTGGGCGGGTCGATGTGCACGACCAGCTCGACCTCGTCCACGTGCACGCCTCGCGCGGCCACGTCCGTGGCCACGAGCACGCGCACGTCACCGGCGGAGAACTGGGCCAGGTTGCGGTCGCGGGCGTTCTGGGACAGGTTGCCGTGCAGGTCCACGGCCGGGATGCCCATCTGGCTGAGCTTGCGGGCCATCTTCTTGGCGCGGTGCTTGGTGCGCGTGAACATCACGCGGCGGCCCGTGCCGGAGGCCAGGGCCTCGATGAGCTCCTGCTTCTCGTCCGCGTCCACCACGAGCACGTGGTGGTCCATGGTGGACACCGAGGCCTGGGGGGCGTCCACGGAGTGCTTGACCGGGTTGGACAGGAACTGCTTGACGAGCTTGTCCACGCCGCCGTCGAGGGTCGCCGAGAACAGCAGCCGCTGCCCGCCCTGGGGGGTGCGCTTGAGGATGCGGGTCACCACGGGCAGGAAGCCCATGTCGGCCATGTGGTCGGCCTCGTCGATGACCGTCACGCGGACGTCGTCGAGCGTGAGGACGTTCTGCTTGAGCAGGTCCTCGAGCCGGCCGGGGCAGGCGATGACGATGTCGGCGCCCTTGGCGAGCGCCTTCTCCTGGTTGCGCTGGGAGACCCCGCCGAAGATGACGGTGGTCGTCTGCCCGGCGGCCTCGGCCAGCGGGGCGATCGCGCGGTCGATCTGGGTGGCCAGCTCGCGGGTCGGGGCCAGGACCAGACCGGTGGGCCGGTTGGCGCGGCGGGCCGCCCGGGCACCGTTGCCGCTCAGCCCGGCGAGCCGGGACACGAGCGGCAGCGCGAACGCCACGGTCTTGCCCGAGCCGGTCTTGCCGCGGCCGAGCACGTCACGGCCGGCCAGCGAGTCGGGGAGGGTCTTCTCCTGGATGGGGAACGCCTGCTCGATGCCCTGCTGGGCGAGGACGGCGGAAAGGGCCTTGGGCACACCAAGGTCGGTGAAAGTAGCCAAAACTGGGATACGTCTTTCGATCGGATGTCCCGGCAAGGGGGTAGCGCGCCGGGTTGCGCCGAATGACTCCTGGAGCCCCTGCGAGCGGGCGGAGACCGTCTGGAACGGTGCCACGCTGGAAGAAGAAAGGGGTGCTCGACGCCTGCCTGCTCACCCGGGAACGGGGAGCAGTGCCATGTGCAATACCGTTCACCCTACAGCACGGGCGGGACGCCACCACGGGAATGTGGCCGAGAGCACGCCCCGCCCCGGTCGGCGGGAGCTCAGCCCTCGTCGTCGTCCTCGGACTTCTCGGCGTCCCGCGCCTGGCGCAGCGCGGCGGAGTCCGCCTCCTGGACGGCCTTCTGACCGCGCACCACCTCGGTCAGGAGCTTGGTCATCTCCTTGGCCACGCCGGCCGCGGACTGCGGGTTCTGCCCGGTGACGAGGCGGTCGTCCACGACGACGTTCTCGGTCCAGTTCGGCGCCGTCCGCACGTCCGCGCCCTGCTCCACGAGCTTGTCCTCGAGCAGGAACGGGACGAGGTCCGACTTGCCGACCTCGTCCTCCTCGGCGTTGGTGAACGCGGCCACCCGGCGCCCCTCGACGATGCGCAGGCCGGTGGAGAGCTCCACGTCGACGAGCCCGGCCGGTCCGTGGCAGACGGCGCCGACGATCCCCCCGGCGTCGTGCACGGCGGCCACCAGCGACTGCAGGTCGGCGTTGCCGGCGAAGTCCCACATGGTGCCGTGCCCGCCCACCAGGTAGACGGCGTCGTACTGGTCCGGGTCGACCACGCTGATCCTCGGGGTGTTGTACAGGGAGGCCCGCACGGTCTCGTCCTCGAGGTACTGCCGCTGCACCTCGTCCTCCTCGTCCGTGCCGTCCTGCGGGGGCTGGCCGCCGGCGATCGAGGCGAAGTCGACGAAGTACCCGGCGTCCCGGAACACCTTCCACGGGTGGGCCGCCTCGCCGACGAAGTAGCCGGTGGGCTCCCCGGTGTCGCCGAGGGTGTCGTGGCTGGTGAGCACGAGCAGGATCTTCTTCATGGTCTCGATGTCCACGTCTGTCCTTCCGTCGGGCGGCGGGACGCGGACGGCGTCCCGCTCGCGGATAGCGGGTGACCAGCCTAGGCGCCGCACCGCGCGGCGGGGCGGATGTTCGCTCCGGGCCCGTCCCGGCCGGAGGGCGCGGGGCCTCCCCTGATAGGGTCATTGACGACTCAACGACCCCGTCTCCCCTTACGAAAGGACCGACCATGAGCCTCTCCAACGCGATCCTGCGCGGCGTCTCCGGCGCCTACCTGCTCCAGTCCGGCTACGGCAAGAAGGACCTTCCCACGGAGGCCGCCGAGGGACTCAAGCAGTTCGCCGCCACGGGCGTCCCCCAGTTCCAGGAGTGGGACGCCGACGCCTTCGGCAAGTTCGTGGCCTACTCGGAGATCGGCATCGGCGCCGCCCTGGTGACGCCGTTCGTCAACAAGCGCCTCGCGGGCCTCGCCCTCGGCGCCTTCTCCGCCGGGCTGCTGTCCATGTACTTCCGCAACCCGCAGATGACCCAGGAGGACGGCGTCCGTCCCTCCGAGGCCGGCACCGGTCTCTCCAAGGACGCCTTCCTTGCCGCCATCGCCGCGGCCCTGATCGTCTCCAAGTAGTCCCCGGCCCCGGGCCGGCCCAGCGGGTGCCGCCCGTCCGCACGGACGGGCGGCACCCGCTCTTCCGTGCCGTCCCGGGGTCCGTGGCGCGTCCACCGGTCAGCCGGCGGGCCGGCCCGGGTCCTGCTCCGTGGCCTCCACCGACACCCGGTAGCCCATGGTGTGGGTCTCGTCCGGCTCCAGGTGCACGGACTCGGCGTGGATGTTCGCCCCCTCGACGCACACGAAGCCGGTCCAGCCGTCCGCGCCCACGTCGGCCATGGCCGCCGCCTGCTCCGCCCACGGGTTCCACACCACGGTGCTCCGCGAGTCCCTCTTGCGGATGCGCAGCACGCGCCCGAGCACCGGGTCCACCACGGAGACGTCCGCGCCCGAGCGGTAGACGCGGTCGGTCTCCCCCTCCAGCCGGAGCTCGCCCTCCTGCACGCAGTCGTCCCGGCCCAGCACCTTGTCCCGGTACTCGGCGCCCTCCAGGCCCTCGACCCGGATCTTCCGCACGTCCCCGACCACCAGGTAGGCGTGCAGGGCCTCCTCGACGTCGAAGGGGCGGTCGTCGGTGTTCGTGATGCTCAGCTCCAGGGACAGCTCGGTCCCGAAGCGGACCACGTAGTACGCCTCGAAGCGGTACGGGAACTGCTCACGGTGGGCGGGGTCGGTGACGTCCGCGTCGGTCAGCCGGTAGACGACCACGGCCTCGTGGTCGGAGGACTCCCGGGACTCGACGTGCCACGGGAGCGTGCGGGCGAAGCCGTGCTTGGGCGCACGCCCGCCCTGCGCCCCGTCCGCGAACCAGGGGAAACAGATCGGGACGCCGCCGCGCACGGGGGCGCCCGTCTCGAGCGCCGTGCTCGGGGACAGCCACAGCACCGGGGCGTGCCCGGTGGGGATCCAGTCGGTCACCTGCGCGCCCTGGTCGAGGACCGCGCCGGTGGCGTCCGCGCAGGAGAACGGGCGGGGGTCGGGAAGTCGGCTCATGGCCCCAGGCTAGACCGAGGGCCCGGCCTCCGTCAGGAGGCCGGGCCCTCGGTCGCCGGGCCGCGTCGGACGCCGGCGCGCTCGGAGGAGTCGATCGCGCCGGGGTGGCCCTCCATGAACTCCTCGATCTGCTGCCGGTTCGCCCGCAGCTGCGGGTCGTGGTCCAGGTAGTGCTTGGTCTCCCGGGCGACCAGCCCGGAGAGGATGAGCAGGCCCACCAGGTTGGGGATCGCCATCAGCCCGTTCATGACGTCGGCGAAGTTCCAGACCACGGCCAGCGGGACCGTGCAGCCGACGAAGACGACCGCGGAGAACACCACCCGGTAGGGCATCACGGCCGCCCGGCCGAACAGCCGCTCCATGCAGCGCTCGCCGTAGTAGGCCCAGCCGAGGATCGTCGAGTAGGCGAAGAGGACGAGGCCCAGGGTGACCACGAGGTGCCCCCACTGCCCCGGCAGACCCCGGCTGAACGCGTCACCGGTCATGGTCGCGGCGAAGTCCGCGCCCTGCTCCCACACGCCCGTGGTGATGAGCACGAGACCCGTGCAGGTCACCACGATGATGGTGTCGATGAAGGTCTGCGTCATGGAGACCAGGCCCTGGCGGACCGGGTGGGTGGTCCCGGCCGCTGCCGCGGCGATGGCGGCGGAGCCCATGCCGGACTCGTTCGAGAAGATGCCGCGGGCCACGCCCATCTGCACGGCGAGCATGATGGCGGATCCGGCGAAGCCGCCGACCGCCGCGCTGCCCGTGAAGGCGTCCGTGAGGATGAGCCCGAGCGCCTGCGGGATGGCGGCGACGTTCACGACCAGGATGAACAGCGCGCCCAGCACGTAGAAGAGGATCATCACCGGGACGAGCCCGGCGGTCACCTTGCCGATGGACCTGATGCCGCCCACGAGCACGGCCAGGGTGAGCACCGCGAGCACCGCACCGGTGAGCCAGGTCGGCACGCCGAAGGAGCTCTCGACGTTGGAGGCGATGGAGTTGCCCTGCGTCATGTTGCCGATGCCGAACGCGGCCAGGGCCGCGGCGACCGCGAAGAAGATCGCGAGGAACGTGCCGAGGCGGTTGCGGATGCCGCGCTCCAGGTAGTACTGCGGGCCGCCGGAGATCTCGCCCTTGGCGTCCGTGGTGCGGAAGCGCACGGCCAGGAACGCCTCGGAGTACTTGGAGGCCATGCCGAGCAGGCCGGTGACCCACATCCAGAACAGCGCGCCGGGACCGCCGATCGAGATGGCGGTGGCCACGCCCACGATGTTGCCGGTGCCGACGGTGGCCGCGAGCGCCGTGGTCAGCGCCTGGAACTGGGTGACGTCGCCGCCGCGGGCGTCGGCGTCCTTGCGCTCGAACAGCGCCAGGCGCAGCGCGGGGCCGAGCCGGTGGAACTGCAGCCCGCCCAGCCGGACGGTGAGGTACAGGCCGGTGAGCAGCAGCAGGGGGACCAGGACATAGGGTCCCCAGATGATGCCGCCCAGGGTGCCGAGGGCGGTCTCGATGGATTGGAGCACGTGTTCTCCCGTGGGTGTCGGGCGGGTGGTGGAGCGGGGACCGGCCGAGGGTGTGATCCGCGTCCCCGCAGGAAGCATCTCATCACACCGCCGGGGGCCGGCCGGTCAGGGCCGAGGCGGTGCCGCCCACGGTCCGGCCCGTGCCGGAACATGCCGGGACGCGCCGGAAGCCGCGGGGACCTGCCGGTCACGGGCCGGCAGGCGCCTGCGGCGGACGGCGGGAGAGCCGGCCCGCGGCCAGCACGGCGGCCACGGCCAGGACCGAGCAGACCGCCATCGAGACGGCCATGGGCACCGCGCTGTGCGGCCCGGCCAGACCGGTCAGCGGGCTCACGAGGCCGCCGAGGAGGAACTGCACCAGCCCGAGCACCGCCGACCCGGCGCCGGCCCGGCCGGGCACCCGCGACTGGGCGAGGGCCACCGCGTTGCCGAAGGTGAACCCGACGCAGGTCTGGCTCACGAACAGGTGCGCCAGCGTGGTCCACCCGGTGATCCCCGCCAGGACCAGAACGAGGCCCACCACGTTGACCGTGCCCATGACCACGAGGGCGGTGCGCAGCACCGCCGCGGGCTCGACCCGGTCGACGAGCCGGGTGTTGACGACGGCCCCGAGGATCGAGCCGGCCGCGTTGACGGCGAAGACCACGGAGTAGCCGAGCGCCGAGTAGCCGAGCACGTTCTGCACCACGAAGGAGGAGGCGGAGATGTAGGAGAACAGGGCCCCGAACGCGAGGCCGAAGGCCAGCGCGTAGGCCATGAAGGACGGGGTGCGCAGCACGCGCCAGGAGCCGTCGACGACGGCGCCGACCCCGCCGCGGTGGCGCCGGTGCGACGGCAGGGTCTCGGGGACCACGAGGACGGAGCACGCGAGCATCAGCAGCCCGAACGCGGCGAGCGCCCAGAACACGGTCTGCCAGGGGGCCACGGTGGCGATCACCCCGCCCAGCAGCGGGGCCACGACCGGGGCCAGGGACGTGATGGTCGCGAGGACCGAGAAGAGCTTGGCGGCCCGGCGTCCGGAGGCGATGTCGGAGACCACGGCGCGGGCGATCACCACGCCCGCCGCACCGGCGGCGCCCTGCACCGCGCGCAGCACGATGACCGCCCCGATGCCGGGGGCGAGGACCACGGCCACGGAGCTGACCAGGAACAGCACGTTGCCGGCGACCATGAGCCGGTGCCTGCCGAGCACGTCGGAGACCGGCCCGAGCAGGAACTGCCCCAGGGCCATGCCGACCATGTAGCTGGTCAGGGTCAGCTGCACCGCGGAGGCCGAGGCCCCGAAGTGCCCCGCCATGGCCGGCATGGACGCGAGGTACATGTCCGTGGCCATGGGGCTGACCGCGCTGAGGACCCCCAGGGCCGCGACGAGCACGACCCGGTCCGTCCTGCCGGACAGGCGCAGGCGGGAGCGCACGGGGTCGCCGGGGGTCGATGAGCTCATGGGGGTCCTCGGGGAACGGGGTGCGGGGCGCGATTCATGCTATCGGCGCCGGCACCCCGAGAATGTCCCCATGAGACTCGCCGTGTACACCGGGGCCTCCCTGGGCGCCGACCCCCTGTTCGCCGAGGCCGCCCGGGCCTTCGCCGCCGAGCTCGCCCGCCGCGGCGTGGGCGTGGTCTACGGCGGGGGCCACGTGGGGCTGATGGGCGTCGTCGCCGACGCCGCCCTGGCCGCGGGGGGCGAGGTGATCGGGGTGATGCCGCGCGCGCTCGTCGACGAGGAGACCGCCCACACCGGTCTGAGCGAGCTGCGCGTCGTCCGGACGATGCACGAGCGCAAGGCGGAGATGGCCCGCCTCGCGGACGGGTTCGTGGCACTGCCCGGAGGCCTGGGCACCCTCGAGGAGATCTTCGAGGCGTGGACCTGGCTGCAGCTCGGCGTGCACGCCAAGCCGGTCGGCTTCCTCGACGTCTCGGGCTGTTGGACGCCCCTGCTGGAGGCGGTCGCCGCGATGTCCGCGGCCGGGCTCGTGCACCCGGAGCACCGGGACGCCGCCGTCGTCGCCGGGGACGCGGACGAGCTGCTGGCCCGCTTCGCGGTGTGGGAGGCCCCCCGCCGGCGCTGGGCCGAGCCCCCGGGCAGCGGGACGGCACCGGCCCGGCCTGCGCCTAGGATGTAGGGCGATGACCGAGCACACTCCCACCCCCGCCGAAGAACCCGCCGAGAGCCCCTCCCAGGGTCCCGCCCAGGGTCCCGTTCCCGAGGCCTTCCACCGCCGGCCGTACTCGTTCGTGCGCCGCGGCGACCGTCTCACCGCACGCCGTCAGAAGGCGTGGGACGACTGGGCGCCCGCCCGGGTGCTGGACGTCCCGCGCGTGCGCACGGACACCTCCGTGCACCCCGACCACGAGCTCGACGCCATTGCGGCCTTCGGGCGCGAGGCCCCGCTGGTGGTGGAGGTCGGCTCCGGGCTGGGCGAGGCGATCGTCCACGCCGCCGCCCAGGACCCCGGGCGCAACCACCTCGCCGTCGAGGTGTACAAGCCGGGGATCGCGGACCTGCTGCTCAAGGCGGCCCAGGCCGGCGTGGACAACGTCCGGGTGGTCCAGGCCAACGCCCCCGAGGTGCTGGAGCACATGCTCGCCCCGGCCTCGGTGGACGAGCTGTGGGTGTTCTTCCCGGACCCCTGGCACAAGACCCGCCACCACAAGCGGCGCCTCGTCTCCCCCGGGTTCGCGGAGCTGGCCGCCCGGGTGCTCGTGCCGGGCGGGCTGTGGCGGCTGGCCACGGACTGGCAGGAGTACGCGGTGGTGATGCGCGAGGTCCTGGACGCGTCCCCACACTTCGAGAACGTCCACCCGGGCCCGCTCGCCGACGAGGAGCACCCGGACGCGGGCTGGGCCCCCCGCTGGGAGGGACGGGTTCTCACGAGCTTCGAGCGCAAGGCGCAGGAGGCCGGCCGGGTGCCGCGCGACCTGACCTACCGCCGGCTCCCGTGAGCGCGGGGGCGGCCCCCGGGCGGGACGGGTTCGTCCTCGTGCCCCCGGAGGACCCGCGCACGCGTCCGCTGCTCGAGGGCCTGCACCACGAGTACCTGGAGCGCTACGGGCCCCGGATCGGTGCGGAGGAGATGGAGCAGCACCCGGTGGACGACTTCGCTCCGCCCACCGGCGGGCTGGTCCTGCTGCTCGAGGGCGGGCTGACGGTGGCCGGCGGCGCGTTCCGCCGGCACGACGACGCCACGGCGGAGTTCAAGCGGATCTGGACCGCGCCCGCGCACCGCCGGCGCGGGCTGTCCCGGCGGGTGCTGGCCGAGCTCGAGCGGCTCGCCGCCGCCGCGGGCTACCGGCGCGTCCGCCTCACCACGGGCAACCGCCAGCCCGAGGCCTTCGCCCTGTACCGCAGCAGCGGCTACGTGCTCCTGCCGGGACGGGCCCAGGTCTACGAGGACGGCGTGTACGACGTGGGCTTCGAGAAGCGGCTGCGCTGAGGCCGGGCGCTCAGCGCTCCTGCTGCCGCGGCGGCCGGTAGAGCACCACGGCCTGGGAGATCTTGCGGGCGCGCGGCCGCGAGCCGCGCGCCATGCGCACCACGTCCCCGCCGGCGCCGGCGGCGAAGATCCGCGAGGACTCCTCGGCCCGGTCCCGGGCCTCCTCGAGATCCAGGGACAGCTCCGCCACCTTCGCCTGCAGGACCGCGACCTGGTTCTCGAGCTGCAGGATCCGCCGGATGCCCTCGAGCGAGACGCCCTGCTGGGACAGCACCTGGATCTGCTGCAGCTTCTCGATGTCGCGCTGGGAGTAGCGCCGGGCCCGGCCCGGGGCGCGGGACGGCTTGACCAGGCCGAGCCGGTCGTACTGGCGCAGCGTCTGCGGGTGCATCTCGGCGATCTCCGCGGCCACGGAGATCACGAACAGCGGCTGGTCGGCGTCGAGGGCCATCTCAGACCCGCGCCTTCGCGGCCAGGCCCGCCCGGGGGTCATCGTCCGCGGTCGCCTCGGCGAACGCGCGGACGGCGGCCTCGGCCGGCCCGTCCAGGTGGGGCGGCACGTGCACCTCGACGGTCACGATGAGGTTGCCCGCGCCCTTCGCGGTGCTGAAGCCGCGGCCCTTGACGCGGAAGCGCCGGCCCGACGAGGTGCCCGCGGGCACCTTCACCCGCACCGTGCCGCCGTCCAGGGTCGGCACCTCGATGGTGGCGCCCAGGGCGGCCTCGGGGAACGTGATCGGCACGGTGACCTCGACGTCGTCCGTGCCCTCCACGCGGGTGAAGAACGGGTGGGAGCCCACGTGCACGGTGACGTAGAGGTCGCCGGGCCCGCCCGGGCCGGAGTGGCCCTTGCCGGCGAGCTTGAGCTTCTGCCCGTCCCGCACCCCCGCGGGGACGCGCACCGTGGTCTCCTGCCCGTTGCCGCGGCGCAGCTTGACGGTGGTCCCGCGCACCGAGGAGCGGAACGGGATGGTCGTCTCCGTGCGGATGTCCTCCCCGCGCGCGGGCGGGGCCTGGTACCCGCCCCCGGGCGCGCCGTAGCCGCCCTGACCGCCGAACTGGGAGAACAGGTCCTCGAACCCGCCCGCACCTCCGAAGCCCCCGCCGTAGCCGCCGGTGGAGTAGCTCGTACGGCGGCGGCCGCCGCCGCTGAAGACGTCGCCGAAGAGGTCCTCGAAGTTCGCGGAGCCGCCGGCACCGCCCGGGCCGCCGGCGGTGAAGCGGGCACCGGAGCCCATCGCGCGGATCGCGTCGTACTGCTTGCGCTCCTCGGGGTCGGAGAGCACGGAGTGGGCCTCCGCGATGTCCTTGAACCGCTGCTCGGCCTCCGCGTCCCCGGGGTTCTGGTCGGGGTGGAACCGGCGGGCGAGCTTGCGGTAGGCCTTCTTGATGTCTGCCTCGGACGCGTCCTTGGAGACGCCGAGAATGCTGTAGAAGTCCTTGTCGATCCAGTCCTGGCTGGCCATGACGCCTCCTTTCTGTGGGGCCGGTCGGGGTCCTGACGAGCAGCACCCGGTGGAAGTCCTGGGGTCGCCCCGGGGCGCCGCGGCGCAGCGGGGCCGAGAGGGGAGGCCCGTGGCCGGGCCTCCCCTCCCGCCCGGTTCAGGCCGGGTCCGGCCTCACTCGGCGACCGCGACGGCGACCTGGGCCGGCCGCACCACGCGCTCGCCGATCCGGAAGCCGGAGCGCAGCACCATCGAGACCTGGTCGGGCTCGACCTCGCTCGTGGGCTGCTGCAGGACCGCCTCGTGGACGTTCGGGTCGAACTTCTCGCCGACCGCCCCGATGCGGGTCAGTCCCTGCCGGACGAGGATCTCCTCGAGCTTGTTCGCGATCGCCGCGAACGGGCCGTCGGTGAGGTCCCCGGCCTGGCGGGCCGCGTCGATGTCGTCGAACACCGGCAGCAGCGTCTGCAGGAGGTCGCCGGTCACGAACGTGCGCAGCTGCTCCTTCTCGCGGGCCGTGCGGTGCTTGAAGTTCACGAACTCGGCCTGCAGCCGGCGCAGCTCCTCGAGCCGTTCCTCGGCCAGCGCCGCGGACGGGTCCTCGGCCGCCGCCGCCCCGGCGTCGGCGGAGCCGGCGTCGGTCGACTGGGGCGTGGAGAGGATGTCGTCCACGGTCAGGCCCTCCGGCCCGGCCTCCTCCTGGGGGCCGGCGCCGGAGTCCTGCGCGCGCTGCTCGTCGGGGGTGCCGGCGGAGGGCTCGGGAGCGTTCTCCACCGGGTTCTCGTCGGGTCCTGGCGTGGGATCGGGCATGCTCACTTCTTCTCGTCCTCGTCGTCGACGACCTCGGCGTCGACGATGTCCTCGTCACCGGCCGCGGCGCCCGCGTCCGGGGCGCCCTCGGCGCCGTCGGTCTGCGCCTGCGCGTAGAGGGCCTCGCCGAGCTTGGTCTGGGACTGCTGCAGCTTGTCGTAGGCGGACTTCACGGCGTCCTCGTCGTCGCCCTCGAGCGCCTGCTTCAGGGCGTCGACGTCTGCCTGGACCTCGGCCTTGACGTCCGCGGGCAGCTTCTCGTCGTTGTCCTTCAGCAGCTTGTCCACGGAGTATGCCTGCTGCTCCGCGTTGTTGCGCAGGTCGGCGGCCTCGCGGCGGACCCGGTCGGCCTCGGCGTTGGCCTCGGCGTCCTTGACCATGCGGTCGATGTCCTCCTTGGAGAGGGAGGACCCTCCCGTGATGGTCATCGACTGCTCGGTGCCGGTGCCCTTGTCCTTCGCGGAGACGTGGACGATGCCGTTGGCGTCGATGTCGAAGGTGACCTCGATCTGCGGCATGCCGCGCGGGGCGGGGGCGATGCCGGTCAGCTCGAAGGTGCCCAGGTTCTTGTTGTCCCGGGTGAACTGGCGCTCGCCCTGGAAGACCTGGATGGACACGGACGGCTGGTTGTCCTCCGCGGTGGTGAAGGTCTCGGACCGCTTGGTCGGGATGGCCGTGTTGCGCTCGATGAGCTTGGTCATCACGCCGCCCTTGGTTTCGATGCCCAGCGACAGCGGGGTCACGTCGATCAGCAGGACGTCCTTGCGGTCGCCCTTGAGCACGCCGGCCTGGATGGCCGCGCCGACGGCGACGACCTCGTCCGGGTTGACGCCCTTGTTGGGCTCCTTGCCGGCCAGGCGCTGGACGGTCTCGACAACGGCGGGCATGCGGGTCGAGCCGCCGACGAGGACCACGTGGTCGATGTCGGACACGGAGATGCCGGCCTCGGAAATGACGTCCTTGAACGGCTTCTCGGTGCGCTCGAGCAGGTCCCGGGTGAGCTCCTCGAACTTCGCGCGGGTGAGCCGCTCGTCCAGGTGCACGGGGCCCTCGGGGGTCACGGAGAGGTACTGCAGGGAGATGTTGGTGCTGGTCGCGGAGGACAGCTCCTTCTTGGCCTGCTCGGCGGTCTCCTTCAGGCGCTGCAGGGCGATCTTGTCCTTGGCCAGGTCGGCGCCGGTCTTGGACTTCACCTGGGACAGCAGCCAGTCGACGATCCGCTGGTCCCAGTCGTCGCCGCCGAGCCGGTTGTCACCGGCGGTCGAGCGGACCTGGATGGTGGAGAAGTCGTCCTCGTCCTTGCCGACCTCCAGCAGGGAGACGTCGAAGGTGCCGCCACCGAGGTCGAAGACCAGGATGAGCTCGTCCTCCTTGCCCTTCTCCAGGCCGTAGGCCAGGGCTGCGGCGGTGGGCTCGTTGACGATGCGCAGCACGTTCATGCCCGCGATCTCACCGGCCTCCTTGGTGGCCTGGCGCTCGGCGTCGTTGAAGTACGCCGGGACGGTGATCACGGCGTCGGTGACCTTGTCGCCGAGGTAGGACTCGGCGTCGGTCTTGAGCTTCATGAGGATGCGCGCCGAGATCTCCTGCGGCGTGTACGTCTTGCCGTCGATCTCCTGCGACCAGCCGGTGCCCATGTGGCGCTTGACCGAGGCGATGGTGCGGTCGACGTTGGTGACGGCCTGGCGCTTGGCGATGTCGCCGACCAGGGTCTCGCCGTCCTTGGAGAAGGCGACGACGGACGGGGTGGTCCGGTTGCCCTCGGCGTTCGCGATGACGGTGGGCTCGCCGCCCTCCAGCACCGAGACCACGGAGTTGGTGGTGCCGAGGTCGATTCCTACTGCACGAGACATGGACGTGTTCTCCTTCGATCGAACGGGTCCGAGGGCCCAAGGGGCTCCCGGAGGTCTCAGTTCTTGAGTCTTCCTGGCTCAAGTTTGTCACATGGGCGAAGGCTGTCAAGTTCAGTTGAGTCGATATCACTCAACTTGCCGGGTGTGACACCGGGAGCGGGGCCTGACCTTCAGCCGAAAAAGTCCGTTCGCTAGAGTGGCCTTCATTCCCCAGTCGTCGGGGCGGTCCACACCTCAGAGCGTCGCGCTCGCCACCGTGCTCCGTCGCGACACCGTACCCACCCCACCACGCAGGAGGATTCGTGAGCACTCCGCCTCAACCACCCCATCAGGACACGGGGGAAACCGGCCCGCCCGAGCCGAAGGCGACCAGTCGCCACGAGCGCGGGTCGAAGCGGCTGCAGAAGCCGGACTCGGGCTACCCGCACGGTATCCACCCTGCGCTGGTCCCCGGCATCGCCGTGGAGGACCGCAACCTCAGCTACGGCACCGACAAGGTCGTATTCTTCGTCACCGCCGTCTGCATCCTCGCCTTCATCGCCTGGGGCGCCCTCTCCACCGAGACCTTGACCGCGGCCTCCGGGGCCGCACTCGGCTGGGTCACCGCCAACACCGGCTGGTTCTTCACCGCACTGTCCACGGTGGCCGTGCTCTTCATGCTCTTCGTGGGCTTCGGCAAGACCGGGCGCATCCCGCTGGGCTTGGACGGGGAGGAGCCGGAGTACTCGTTCTTCGCCTGGCTCGCCATGCTCTTCGCCGCCGGCATGGGCATCGGCCTGATGTTCTACGGCGCCTCCGAGCCGATGAGTCACTTCACCAGCGGAGTCCCCGGCTTCCCGACGACTCCGGAAGCCGCGGAGATGACCGTCTTCGCCCTTGTCCAGACCGCCTTCCACTGGGCCCTGAACCCGTGGGCCATGTACGCCGTCGTGGGCGGGGCCATCGCCTACGGCACCTACCGGCGCGGACGCGCCCCGCTGATCAGCCGCATCTTCGTGCCCCTGATCGGCAAGGACCGCGCCGAGGGTGGGCTCGGCCGGCTTATCGATATCTTCGCCCTCTTCGCGACCCTCTTCGGCACCGCGGCCTCCCTCGGCATCGGGGCGCTGCAGATCTCCCGCGGCCTGGAGATCGTCGGCGGCTGGGGACCGTTCGGCAACATCGGACTGATCGTGATCATCACCGTCCTGACCGCCGCGTTCGTCGTCTCCGCCGTCTCGGGCGTGGCCCGCGGCATCCGCTACCTCTCCAGCATCAACCTGGTGCTGGCACTGCTGCTGGCCGTCTTCGTCTTCGTGGCCGGTCCCACCGTCCTGTTGCTGGACCACATCCCGGCCGTGTTCAGCACCTATCTGCAGGACTACTTCTGGATGACCGGACAGACCGGCGCCTGGGGCGAGGACGCCGCAGGCTTCACCACCGCCTGGACCGTCTTCTACTGGGCCTGGTGGCTGTCCTGGTCACCCTTCGTGGGCATGTTCATCGCCAAGATCTCGCGTGGGCGCACGCTGCGCCAGTTCGTGACCGTGGTGCTCGTGGTGCCCTCCTCGATGTGCGTCCTGTGGTTCATCGTGATCGGCGGGACCGCCATGTACCTGCAGCAGAGCGGCACGGACCTCGCCGGGGCGGGCGGCCAGGAAGCGATGCTCTTCGCCATGCTGGACGCGCTGCCGCTGGGCGCGATCACCTCGATCCTCGCGATGGTCATCATCGGCATCTTCTTCGTCACCAGCGCCGACTCCGCCTCCATCGTGATGGGCACCCTGTCCTCGCGCGGGGATCCGGAGCCGAACAAGGGCATCGTCATCTTCTGGGGGCTGTCCCTGGCTGGCATCGCCGTGGTCATGATGCTTGCGGGCGGCAGCGATGCCCTCACCGGCATGCAGAACCTCGTGACCGTCTCGGCCCTGCCCTTCGCCGTGGTCGTGGCGTTCTTGATGATCTCCTTCTACAAGGAGCTCCACAACGACCCGGCGACCATCCGCGCGAGGTTCGCCACCGCAGCGGTGCGCAATGCCGTGGTCCAAGGCATCGAGAAGCACGGCAACGACTTCGCCCTGCGGGTCAGGCACGCCGAGGGCGACCGCTCCGCCGGGGAGACGTTCGACCCCCACGCCCCGGTCGTCACCGACTGGTACCGGCAGGTGGACGAGGACGGCAACGAGCTCGAGCACGTGTACAAGGAGCAGGAGACGAACACCTGAGCCGATGCCCTGCTCCAGTGCGGCCGACGCCCCCGGGCGGCGGCCGCACTTCTCGTCTCGGGAGCCTGCGGCTTAGACTGCGCGCTATGTATTCGATCGTGGCCGTGTGCACCGGCAACATCTGCCGCTCGCCGATGGCGGAGCTCGCCCTGCGCCGCGCCTTCGAGGCCGCCGGCCTCGGCGGGCGCGTGCGCGTCGACTCGGCCGGCGTCAGCGACGAGGAGCTCGGCAACCCGGTCGACCCCCGGGCCGGGGACCTCCTGCGCCGCGAGGGCATGGACGCCTCCGCCCACGCCGCCCAGGTGTTCGACCCGGTCCGGTTCGAGGACCGCGACCTGGTGCTCGCCCTGGACGTGCCCCACTGGCGGCGGCTGCGCGAGCTCGCCCCCGACGGGCCCAGCGCCGCCAAGGTGCGCCTGCTGCGCGAGTTCGACCCCGCCGCCGCCGGGGCCGAGCACACCGAGCTGGGCATCTACGACCCCTGGTACGGGGGCGCGGAGGACTTCGAGACCACCTACGGCATGATCGCCGCCGCCGTGCCGGGGGTCGTCCGAGCCGTCGCCGAGGAGCTGGGCACCGCGCCCGGGGAGACCGGCGCGGGCCGGGACCGGGCACAGGACGCCGGGCGCCCGTGATCGACATCGAGCTGGAGCTGGACCCGGCGGTGGCCCAGGCCAATCCCGCCGGCACCAACCTGGCGCGGCTGCTCCCCGTCCCCACCCACCGCCCGTACCTCGTGGGCATCGACGGGCGCTCGGGCGCGGGCAAGACGACCCTGGCGGAGCAGCTCGCCGCGGTGCTGCGTCCCGTGCGGGACGTGACCCTCTTCCACCTCGAGGACCTCTACCCCGGCTGGGACGGGCTCTGCCCCGGCACCCGGACCTACGTGGACGAGGTCCTCACCCCCCTGTGCGCCGGCCGGGACGCCGAGTGGAGCGCCTGGGACTGGCTCACCGGTTCGCCCGGCACCCCCCGGCTGACCCGGGTCGCGGAGGTCGTCGTCCTGGAGGGCGTCGGGGCGTGCAGCGCCGCCGCCCGTGCGCTGCTCGACGTCTCGGTGTGGGTGGAGCTGCCCACGGCCCTGCGCTACGACCGCGCCCTGAGCCGGGACGGCGCCTACTATGCCGAGCACTGGGACCGGTGGGCCGCCCAGGAGGACGCCTACCTGGCGGACGACCACGTCTGGGAACAGGTGGACATCCTGCATCCCGGCCCCGTCCACTGAGCGGCCGGGCGCACCGACAGGAGGAAACCGTGACCAGCACCGTCGTCGTCCTCGACCCGGCCCGCCCCGGCGGCGTCCTCGCCGACCCGGCCGTCCCCCTGGTGCGCGTCGACGACCAGGGCCTCACCCGCGGGGACGGGGTCTTCGAGACCCTGCGCGCCGTCGACGGGCGCGTGCAGAAGTTCGGGGCCCACCACCAGCGCCTGTCCGCCTCCGCCCGCCTGGCCCAGCTGCCGGTGCCCGCTGCGCAGGAGGTGCGCGAGGCCGTCGAGCTGGGCCTCGCCCACGCCGCCCCCGGCGGGAACGGGGGGCTCGGCGCCGAGCACAGCGTCAAGGTCGCGATCAGCCGCGGCACCCCCGAGGACGGACCGTGGTCGTGGGTCGTGGTGACTCCCGTGCCGGAGTCCACGTTCCGGCAGCGCCGGGAGGGCGTGGCCGCGGTGCTGCTGCCCCGCGGCCACGACCCGGCCCAGGACTCCGGCTACCCGTGGCTGCTGCCCGGGGCCAAGACCCTCTCCTACGCGATCAACATGGCCGCCCTGCGGCACGCCCGCTCCCTCGGCGCGGACGAGGCGGTCTTCACCACCGAGGACCGCCGGGTGCTGGAGGGGGCCACGTCCTCCGTGGTCTGCGCCCGCGTGCGCGGGGACCGCCGGGTCCTGGTGACCCCGGAGCCCTCGCACGGGATCCTGCCGGGCACCACGCAGGCCGCGATCTTCGCCGCCGCCCGGCGGGACGGCTGGGAGCTCGGCTACGGGCCGCTGTACCCCGCCGACCTCATGGCGGCGGACGCGGTGTGGCTCGTCTCCAGCATCCGGCTCGCGGTGCCGGTGCGCCGTCTGGACCACCAGCCCCTGCCCGTGGACCCGGAGCTCACCCGCCTCGTGACGGGCTACGTCGCGCAGGCCTGAGCCCGGGGATCAGGCCCAGATGAAGCGGTGCGTGCCCAGCAGGACGGACACCGCCGGGCCCGCGACCGCCGCGGCCGCGCACCCGGTGAGCACCACGGCGTCCGCCCGCGAGTACCCGGGGACCCGGGCCCAGGTGCGCGGGCCCGCGCCGAAGCCCCGGGCCTCCATGGTCACCGACAGCCTGGTGGCCCGGCGCAGGGACTGCACCAGCAGGGTGAAGGCCTGGCCGCCGAACTCCCGCAGGGCGCCCACCGGGCCGTGCCCGGAGCCGGCACCGCGGGCCCGGCGGGCCATCGCGAGCGTGGTCCACTCGGTGAACATCACGCCCACCAGCCGCAGCGCCGCCAGCGACGCGAGCACGAAGCGGGCCGGCAGCCGGACCGTCTGGGCGAGGCCGTCGGCGAGGTCGGTGGGATCGGTGCTGAGCACCACCACCAGCCCCGACAGCGCCAGCGCGAGCCCGCGCAGGGCGATCGCCGCGCCCGCCGCCACCGAGCCCGCGGAGAGCTCGGTGACCCCGAGGTCCAGCAGCACCGGCCCGGAGTCCTCCGCGAGCAGGGCCGTGCCCCAGCCGCTCACCAGCGCCGCCAGCAGCAGGGGCCAGGCCCGCAGCAGCAGCGCGAGCGGGCGGCGGCCGGCGCACGCCAGCAGCCCGAGCTCGCACAGCAGCACGATCCCGGACGTCACGGGGTCCGCGCTGACCACGAGCACCACGGTGAGCAGCAGGGCACCGGCCAGCTTGACCACGGCGTTCGCACGGCCGAGCAGGGACGCACGGACCGCCGGGGCGATCACCGGGGCGCTCATCGGACCGGTTCCCGCGCCGGCCCGGGCACCGCGCTGGGCGCGGCCCCGGGGTCCCCGGCGGACGGGCCGGGGAGGCCGGTGAACCGCCCCGGCGCGCCGGGGAGGCCGGCACCGGATGCCGGGGCACCCGGTGCCGGACTCCCCGGCGCCGGACTCCCCGGCGCCGGGACGCCGGAGGACCCCAGCTCCAGCACCTCGGCCCCGAGGGCGCGCACGAAGTCCTCGTCGTGGGTCACCGCGAGCACGGCCGTGCCGTCGTCCACGAGCTCCACGAGCAGGTCCACGAGCTCGGCCCAGGTCAGGGCGTCCTGGCCGAACGTGGGCTCGTCCAGCACCAGGACGTCCGGGTCCGTGGCCAGCACGGTGGCCACGGACAGCCGCCGCTTCTCTCCCCCGGAGAGGGTGAAGGGGTTGGCCCCGGCCAGGTGGGCGAGCCGGAGTCGGCTGAGCAGCTCGTCCGTGCGCCGGTCCCGCTCGGCCGCGGGCGTGCCCGCCAGGCGCGGGCCGTGCTCGAGCTCCGCCCGCACGGTGGCGCGCAGGAACTGGTGCTCGGGCTCCTGGAAGACCGTCCCGATGCGGGCCACGAGATCCCGGCCGCTCCAGGCCAGCGGATCGGCGCCCGCCCCGCGCGCCAGCGCCGGACCGGCCGTGACGGCTCCGCGCACGGGGGCCAGGAGCCCGGCCAGGGTCAGCGCCAGGGTGGACTTGCCGGCGCCGTTGGGGCCGGTCACCGCCACGGCCCGGCCGCGGCGCAGGTCCAGTCCGATGCCCGCCGCGGCGACGGGCAGGTCCCCGCCCGCGGCGGCGTCCGACAGCGGCCGGCCGCGCCGCGCGGCCCGGCGCCGGGCGCGCAGCTGCCGCGCCGAGGGCTGGGTCCGCGAGACCGCGAGCCCGGCCGCGCCCAGCAGCGGCTCCCCGTCCTCGTCCTGCGCGCGGGCGGGCACGCGGGTGGGCGGGATCCGCCCCGGGACCCACACCCCGGCGCGGCCCAGCTCGTCGGCGGCCGCGCCGAGCACCTCGGCCGGGCTCCCGTCGTGGCTGATCCCGCCGTCGCGGCCGAGGACGACGACGCGGTCCACGGCCTCGGCCCACACGGCCACGCGGTGCTCCACGACCACGAGGGCCGCCCCGCTGCGGTCGAGGCACTCGACCACGGCGTCCCGGACCTGCAGCACCCCGGCGGGGTCCAGGTTCGCGGTCGGCTCGTCCAGCAGGAGCAGGCCCGGTCGCATCGCCACCGCGCCCGCGAGCGCGAGGCGCTGCTTCTGCCCGCCGGACAGGGCGGCGGTGGGGTGCTCGAGCGGCAGGGGCAGCCCCACGTCGTCGAGGGCGGCGCGGACCCGCGGCCAGATCTGCTCCCGGGGCACGGCGAGGTTCTCGAGGCCGAAGGCGGTGTCGTCGCCGATCCGGGACAGCACCACCTGGGACTCGGGGTCCTGCTGCACGAGCCCCGCCCGGCCGCGCGCCCGGTCGGGGTCCGTGCCGTCGAGCAGCAGCTCCCCGCTGCGGGAGAGCCCGTCGTCGTCGTGCAGGACCCCCGCGAGGGCGTGCAGGAAGGTCGACTTGCCCGCCCCGCTGGGCCCGAGCAGGAGCACCCGCTCCCCCGGCTCGACCACGAGGTCGATGCCCCGCAGGGCAGGGGCGTCCCGGCCGGGGTGGTGCCAGCCGAAACCCCGGGCCTCGACGCGCGCCCCCGCAGCGGTGGGCGCACCGGGGCGCCGCCCCGGCGAGGCGGTCATCGCCGCGCGACCCGGCCCGAGGCCAGGCCCTGCAGCACGCCCGTGGCCGCGAGCGCCTTGACCACGGCCCACATCAGCAGGCCGGCGAGCACCGCGCCCGACACGACCGAGAAGACCAGGTAGGCGATCTGGTGACCGAGGGCCCACTCGTAGTTGGCGAGCACGTTCGAGGTGATCCCCAGGAACAGACCGCTGACCGCGCCGGCGGCCACGGCGACGGCTGCGTTGAACCGGCGGTAGCGCACGGCGGCGAAGACGAGCTCGGCCCCGAGGCCCTGGATCAGGCCGTAGAGGACCACCGTCCAGCCGAAGTGCGTGCCGAGCAGGCCCTCGAGGACCGCGGCCAGCAGCTCGCAGAACAGGGCGGCGCCGGGCTTGCGGATGATCAGGCCGCCGAGCACGCCGGCCACGAGCCAGCCCCCTCCGATGAGGGCCGTCCCGGGCGGGTAGGCCACCGAGGCCGCGGCGGTCAGCGGGTAGAGCAGGTTCGACCACGCCCAGAAGACGACCGCGCACACGGCGGCGAGAACGGCCGCCACGACGATGTCGACGACGCGCCAGGACGTGCGGGCACGGGCTGCGGGACGGTGGGTGGTGGTGTTCATCGGACGTTCTTCCTCCTGGGCTCTGCGAGCCATCGGTACCAGGAGGGGACGGGACGCCACGGGCCGCGCCGTCGGCGCGCACCCGGGGTGCACCCCTGAGATGCTCGACTCCCTTCGCCGGTGCTAACCGGAGCAGGTTCGAGGGTCTGCGGCGATCCGCACTCTCAGCGCCGCGCCGGCCTTCCGGCGGGCAGCGCTCCCCTGTCGTTCAGTGCCCCGAGTCTACCCCGGCCGCGCACCGGCCTGCTCCCCGCACGCGCAGGGGGCCCGTCCCGCCGGGGACCGATGCGGTGTCCGGCGGAACGGGCCCCCTCACGAGGTGCCTGCGGAACTCAGACCTCGGCCTGGCTCTTGGCCTTCGGCTTGTCCTCGTTCTCCATCTTGGCGACCTGGCGGGAGATGGCGACCTTGATGACGGTGCCCACGAGCCCCGTGACGAGGGACCAGATGATGATGCCGGTCCACGCCTCGTCCGGGTCCGGGTTCTTGGCCGGGGGCGGGTTGCCGGTGGCGCGCGTCCACACCGAGCCGAGCACCTTGTGGGACAGGGCCACACCGCCCAGCGAGAGGCCGGTGCCGGCGAGTTCGAGGATCTTCGTGTTCATGGACTGCTGCTCCTTGTCGTCGGGGCGGCGCGGGTGCGCCCGGTCGATCGTGCCCAGCCTAACGCGTCCGCCCCGATCCGTCAGTCTGCTGTCCGTCGACGTGCCGGCCGTCGGCGCGCCGGCCGTCCGCGGCCGGTGGCCCGGCCGGGCCCGGCTCGCCGGTGCCCCGCTCGCCGGTGCGGTTGAGCACCTCCTGCAGGTCGTCCTGCGTCAGCGTGGCCCGGTTGAGGTGCTTCGTGCGGTACGTGGAGCGGCCCACCATGTGGGCCGAGACCGGCACGGTGAGCAGCTGGAAGACCCAGCCCAGCACGATGAGCGGGACCATGACCGGGTCCCTGTTCTCCAGGGCGACGGCCGTGAGCAGCAGCAGCAGCCCAAAGACCTGCGGCTTGGTCCCGGCGTGCATGCGGGTCAGCAGGTCCGGGAACCGGACCAGGCCGATCGCGGCGGCGAGGGACATGAGCGCGCCGAGCACCATGCACACGGCCGCGGCGGCGTCCAGGACGGTGTCCAGCACGGCGCTCACTTCCCGTGCTCGGCGGTCTGGGTGGCGAAGCGCGCCACCGTGACGGACCCGATGAAGCCGACCAGCGAGACGATCACCATGAGAATCAGGTTGTCGAGGTGGCCGTGGTAGGCCATCTCCACGGCGAGGGCGGCCGCGACGATGGCCAGCAGCACGTCCGTGGCCACCACGCGGTCCAGCAGCGACGGGCCCTTGGCGAGGCGGTAGAGCGCGCCTGCGGTGGCCGTGCTGAGCAGCACGGCCGCCACGGCCACGGCGATCTCCATCACGGGCGGTCCTCCTCGGGGGTCTCGGTCGGGACGTCCGTCCGACGGCCGCCCACGATCTGCTGCCCGGCCGTGACCGGGGAGCCGATCGCGGCGCTGTCCCGCTGCTCCGCGGCCGCACGGCCTCCCCCGCGGCGCTCGGCCCGCAGGGCGGCGAGCTCCTCCCGGGAGCCCATGATCCGGATCCACGCGGCCTCGACCTGCCGCACCGACCGGCGGAAGGACTCGGCCTCCTCGGGGGTGCGGACGTTGAGCGCGTGGAAGTACAGCGTGGCCGTGGCGCGGTCGACCTCCACCACGAGCGAGCCGGGGATCAGGGTCATGGTGTGGCCGGTGGCCGTGAGGAGCAGGTCCGAGCGCGTGCGCAGGCCGACGCCCACCACCGCGTTGCGCGCCCGGGGGCCCACGAGGACCGCGATCAGCATGACCTCCACGCTGGCCTTCGCGACCTGCCACACGAAGGTGACGGCGAAGAGGGCGAACTGCAGCGGGTCGAACCGGCCCGAGAGCTGGACCGGGGGCAGGTAGAGCACCCAGGTCACGAGCAGGGCCAGGACCGCGCCGAGGATCAGGTTCCCCGGGCCGAAGTCCCCCCACAGGGCGCCCCACACGAACACCAGCCACACCAGCAGCGGGAGCTCGACGAGCAGGGAGTTCTTGGGTCGCCGGCTCACGGGGCCTCCTCCACGACGGGGCGGGGGGCCGAACCGGGGTCCAGCACGGCACCGACGTAGCGCTCGGGCCGCACGAGGTTCTCGGCGGCGTTGTCCGCCAGCTGGAACAGCGGTCCCGCGAAGACGGTGAGGGCCACGCCCACGACGACGAGCGCGGAGGCGCTGCCGAGCATCGAGGGGGACATCAGCCGCACGTCGCCCTTGCCGGAGAACCGGCCATCCTGGTCGTCGACGGCGCCGGAGGTGAGCAGGAAGCGCGATCCCGCGGGGACCGGGGCCAGCAGGATCGGGTCCGGATACTCCGCGTCCTGCGGCGTGCGCAGGAAGACGCGGTTCCACACGCGGACCATGACCAGCAGGGTCAGCAGGGAGACCGCCACGGAGCCGGCCACCAGCACGTAGGCGAGCGGGTCGCCGCGGTTCACACCGGCCTGCAGGAGCCCCGTCTTGCCGAGGAAGCCGGAGAACGGCGGGATCCCGCCGAGGTTGAGCGCGGGCACGAGGTAGAGCACGGCGAGCAGCGGGGAGATCTTCGCCAGGCCCGCGAGCCGGTCCACGTTGGTGGACCCGCCGCGGCGCTCGATCAGCCCGGCCACCAGGAACAGGCTGGTCTGGATCACGATGTGGTGGGCCACGTAGTAGACCGTCGCGGACATCGCCTCCTGGGTGCCCACCGCCACCCCGAAGATCATGTACCCGATGTGGCTGATGAGGGTGAAGGAGAGCATGCGCTTGAGGTCGATCTGGGCGAGCGCGCCGAGGATGCCCACGACCATGGTGAGCAGCGCGACCCACATCAGGAGGGTGTCGAGCTGCTCCCCCGGGAACAGGACGGTCTCCGTGCGGATGATCGAGTAGACCCCCACCTTGGTCAGCAGCCCGGCGAACACGGCGGTGACGGGGGCGGAGGCCGTGGGGTAGGAGTCCGGCAGCCAGAAGGACAGCGGGAAGACCGCGGCCTTGATGCCGAAGGCGATGAGCAGCATCAGGTGCAGCTGCATCTGGGTGCCCACGGGCAGGTCCGCGAGCTTCCCCGAGAGGTCGGCCATGTTGATGGTGCCCGTGGCGGCGTAGACCATCGCGATGGTGATCAGGAACAGCACCGAGGAGATCACGGAGACCACCACGTAGGTGACGCCCGTGCGGATCCGCTGGACCGTCCCGCCCATCGTCATGAGGACGTAGGACGCGGTCAGCAGGATCTCGAAGCCCACGTACAGGTTGAACAGGTCGCCCGCGAGGAAGGCGTTGGACACGCCGGCCACGAGGATGAGGAAGGAGGGGTGGAAGATCGAGATCGGGCCCTCCTTGTCGCCGTCGGCCACGCCCTGCCCGCTGGCGTAGACCAGCACCGCGAGCGAGACGACCGTGGAGACCACGAGCATCAGGGACGAGAGCTGGTCCACGACCATGACGATGCCCCAGGGCGCCGCCCAGCCGCCCAGGTGGACGGCCTGGGGGCCGGCCTCCCACGTGCTCGTGAGCACGGCGACCTCGATCGCGAGGGTCAGCACGAGGGAGCCGATCGCCACGGCCCGCTGCAGGGCGTTGCGCCGCAGCAGCACGAGGCCCAGGGCCGCGCCCAGGAAGGGGATGATGACGGCCAGCGGGGCCAGCTGCGCGAGGTGGACGGTCATCGGGGCTCCTCCCGTCGGGTCGCCGGGGCCCCGGGGGCCTCGAGGGCCTCGTCGGGGTCGTAGCGGCGGGGCGCCTCGTCGAACTCGGTCGTGTCGGCGGGGACCTCGGCGTCGTCCTCCACGTCGTAGGACGACTGCCGCGCCACGCGCCGGTCCTCCACGTCGTCCTGGATCTCGTCCCGGCGCCCGAGCACCCAGGAGCGGTAGATCATGCCCAGCAGGAACGCGGTCACGGCCAGGGAGATCACGATGGCCGTGAGGATCAGCGCCTGGGGCAGGGGGTCGCTGTAGTCCTCCGCGGGGACCGACCCGTCGTAGAGGGGCGCGAGGCCCGGGACGCCGCCCGCGTGCAGGATCAGCAGGTTCGTACCGTTGGTGAGCAGCATCAGCCCGAGCAGGACGCGGGTGAGCGAGCGCTCGAGCAGCAGGTACACCCCCACGGCGTAGAGCACGCCCATCACGACCAGCAGGGTCAGGTTCACGCTCATCGGTGCTCGTTCCCCTCGCCGGCGCCCGCGCCGGCCGTCGTGATCGGGATGGGCGACGTCGCCGACGCGGCCACGGACGACCCGGCGACCCCGGACGCCGCCCGCCGCTGCCGCGTGACCCGGATGCGCGTGCCGCGCCCCGAGGTGCGCCGGTCACGGCGCACGGCGTCCTCCTCGATCCGCTCGTCGATCCGCCCGCCCAGCGAGCGCAGGATGTCGAGGACGAGCCCGACGACGATCAGGTAGACCGCCACGTCGAAGACCAGCGCGGACACGAACTTCTCGTGGCCGAAGACCGGCAGGTCCACCTCCACCGTGTAGCTCTGCATCACGGAGCCGCCCAGGAACACCGGGGTGAGGGCGTAGAGCGCGGCGAGCGCCAGCCCGGTCCCGAGCATCGTGCCGGCGTTGATCGGGGTGGACCGCTCCAGTTCGTAGCGACCGCCCGCGAGGTAGCGCACGGTCAGGGCCAGCCCGGCCATCAGCCCGCCGGCGAAGCCGCCGCCGGGGTCGTTGTGCCCGGCGACCAGCAGGTAGAGCGAGACCATCATGAACGTGTGGAAGAGCAGGCGGGTGATCACCTCGAAGACGATGGAGCGCCGCTCGGGGGCCAGGGTGCGTCCCGCCAGCAGGTACGCGTCCTCCGCCGGGTCCTCGGCGGCCCGGCGGTCGAGGACGGCGTCCAGGCTGCCGCCGGACGGGACGACGGCCGCCGAGCTGCGCCGGCGGATGATCCGCAGCTGCTCGGTGGTCGGGTCGTCGCCGGAGCGCACGATCCGGTCCCCGCGCCCCGTGACGAAGATCAGGGACGCCACGCCGGTCGCGGCGAGCACCAGCACCGTGATCTCCCCGAACGTGTCCCACGCGCGGATGTCCACGAGGATGACGTTGACGACGTTCTGGCCGTCGCCCATCTCGTAGGCCATCCGCGGCAGCTGCCGGGAGATGGGCTCGGCCGTGCGGGAGGAGATGCTGAAGGCCGCGAGCGCCATCATGAACAGCCCGAAGGACACGGCGATGGTGCCGCGCAGGAGGCGGCGCCCGGCGGGGTTGCGGTGCCACAGCGGGGCGGGCAGCGAGCGCAGCGCGAGCACGAAGGCCACGAGCAGGACGGTCTCGACGAGCGTCTGCGTCAGGGCGAGGTCCGGGGCGCCCTGCAGGGCGAACAGCAGCGCCAGGCCGTAGCCCGTGACCGAGACGAGGAGCACGGCGAGGAAGCGCTTCGTGGCCAGGGGCACGAGCAGGGCCGCCACGACCATGGCCACGCCGGCGATCAGCTGGGCCGGTCCGTCCGAGACCCGCAGGGCCCCCAGCGGCGGGGTCTCCTCCACGACCAGGCCCACGAGGGGCACGACGATCGCCGTGACGAGGATGACCGAGAGGTAGAACATCAGCGAACCGCGCTGCGTGCGCCCGGTGATCCACACGGCCGCGAGGTCCAGGCCGTTGACGGCCCGCCGGTAGAGCAGCTCGCCCCGGGGCATCGAGGGCAGGGCGCGCTGGAGGTCGGCGACGCGGCGCCTGGCGAGGTACATCAGCAGCCCGCCCGCGATGATCAGCGCCGACAGCCCGAGGGCGGGGGTCGGCCCGTGCCACAGGGCCAGGTAGAACTCGTGCTCCCCCGCAACGGGGAACTGGTCCACGTAGGGCTGCAGCATGGCGTTGACCGGCTGCGGCCAGAGGCCGAAGACCACGGTGAGCACGGAGAGCACGAGCGGGGCGGCGAGGAACGCCGGCTCGACGCGCTGCATGTCGCTGATCACGGCCTTGCCGCCCACCCCGGCGTCGAGCTCGGAGAACGCGGCGGACTTCTGCGCGAAACCGCCCCACACGAACCGGGCGCTGTAGGCGAAGGTCAGCACGGAGCCGACGACGAGCCCGGCGAGCACCGCGATTCCGGCCGCGCTGTCCACCTCGTGGGCGAACGCGGTCAGCACGGACTCCTTGGCCACGAAGCCGGCCAGGGGCGGCAGTCCCGCCATGGAGGCCGCGGCGACGAGCGAGACGGCGAACAGCACCGGCACGCGGCGGGCGAGCCCGGACAGCCGCCGGATGTCCCGGGTGCCCGCCCGGTGGTCGATGATCCCGACCACGAGGAACAGCGTGGCCTTGAACAGCCCGTGCGCGAGCAGCATGGCCAGACCCGCCTGCGCCGTGTCCGCCGCGCCCCGGCCGACGACCACCACGAGGAAGCCGAGCTGGCTCACCGTGCCGTAGGCGAGGATCAGCTTGAGGTCGTACTGCTTCAGCGCCGCCCAGCCGCCGAAGAGCATGGTGCCCAGGCCCAGGACCATGACGGTGGGCTGCCACAGGGCCGTCTCGGCGAAGCCCGGGGCGAAGCGGGCCACCAGGTACACGCCGGCCTTGACCATCGCGGCGGCGTGCAGGTACGCGGACACCGGCGTGGGCGCCGCCATCGCGGCGGGCAGCCAGAAGTGCAGCGGGATCAGCGCGGACTTGGTCACGGCCCCCACCAGCAGCAGGAGCACGGCCACGTCCACCAGGGTGCCGCGCTGCGCCAGCGCGGGCGCCGCCGCGAGCACCTCGGAGATCCGGTAGGTGCCGGCGGCCTGGCCCAGCATCACGATGCCCACCAGCATGGCGAGCCCGCCGGCGGTGGTGAGCACCAGGGCCTGCAGCGCCGCCCGGCGGGCGGACAGGCGGGTCCGGCTGTAGCTGATGAGCAGGAAGGACAGGACGGTGGTGATCTCCCAGAAGACGAACAGCAGGAGCATGTCGTCGGCGGTCACCAGGCCGAACATGGCCCCGGCGAAGGCGAGCAGCTGGGCCCCGAAGCCGCCGAGGTCGCCGGCCCCGGGCTTGAAGTAGCGGGCGCAGTAGAACAGCACCAGGGAGCCCACCCCGAGCACGAGCAGGGACATGGTCCACGCCAGGGCGTCCATCCGCAGCACGAGGTCCAGCCGCAGGGACGGGATCCACTGCCCGCCCTCGGTCCAGCCGCCGCCGGGACCGTAGACGCGCGGGGCGGAGGCCAGCAGCCACACGAAGCCGGTGAAGGGCACCGCGGCCAGGACGTAGAAGGCGCTGCGCCCCATCCGCGCGAACAGCAACGGCGCGACGACGGCCGTCACTGCGTGGAGCAGGAGCACAGCGGTCATCGATCGCCTCCGGGGGCGGGGAGAGTGTCGGCGGGCGGGCGTCGTGGCACCCGGACGCGGGCACGGAGGACCTGTGCGGTCACGGGGTGTCCGGGGCGCCCCCGGGGAGGACCAGCCTACCAAACGGCCTCTCGACTGTGTTCCGCGCCGTTCCGCCGCGCGCCGGGAGGAGGGGCCGCGCAGGCGGGGTCTCGCGGGTCCTGCCCCGCGAGGGGGCACGGCAGGCCTAGCATGACAGCCATGGACACCGCTCCCCCGGGTTCCCCGACCCCGCCCTCCGCGCTCCCCGCGGCACCCCGCACGCCCCGCCGCTCGCACGTGTGGGCCTGGAGCCTGTGGGACGCCGGTTCCGCGGCCTTCAACGCCGTGATGACCACGTTCGTGTTCACCGTCTACCTCACCAGCGACCCGTTCGGCGGAGCGGACCACGCCACGCAGGTGCTGGGCTACGGGATCGGCGCATCGAGCGTCGTCGTGGCCCTGCTGGCCCCCGTGGTGGGCCAGCGCAGCGACGGCGCGGGGCGCCGCAAGCTGTGGCTGGGCGTCAACACGATGCTCACCGCCCTGCTCACCGCGCTGTGCTTCCTGGTCTACCCCCAGTACCCGTTCCTCTACCTGGGGGTCGCGCTGCTGGCGCTCGCCAACGTCTTCGACGAGTTCGCGGTGGTCAACTACAACGCGATGCTGCCCGGCATCGCGGGCCGCGAGCACATCGGCCGCGTGAGCGGGCAGGGCTGGGCGCTGGGCTACTTCGGCGGGATCGTGGCCCTGGCGATCGTCCTGTTCGGCTTCGTCACCCCCGGCTTCCTGGGCATCCCCGAGGAGGACGCGCTCAACGTGCGGGCCGTGGCGCTGTTCTCGGGCCTGTGGATCGCCCTGTTCTCGATCCCCGTCCTGGTCGTGGTGCCGGAGATCCGGCCCACCCGACGGGGCCCGCGCCCGTCCGTGGCCGCGTCCTACCGGCAGCTGTGGGCGACCCTGCGGGGGCTGTACCGGGACGCCCCGCAGACGCTGTGGTTCCTGCTCTCCTCCGCCGTGTTCCGGGACGGGCTCAACGCCGTGTTCACGTTCGGCGGCGTCATCGCGGCCGGCACCTTCGGCTTCACCCTCTCCGAGGTCATCGTCTTCGCGATCGTCGGCAACGTGGCCGCCGGCGTGGGGGCGCTCGTGGGCGGCCGGCTCGACGACCGGGTGGGGCCCAAGCGGGTCATCGTCGCGTCCCTGGTCTGCATCCTCCTGGCGGGCACCCCGCTGCTGTTCCTCGACGGCACGGCCGCGTTCTGGGTCTGCGGGCTGCTCCTGTGCCTGTTCGTGGGCCCGGCGCAGTCGGCCTCCCGGACGTTCCTGGGCCGGCTCACCCGGACCGGCCACGAGGGCGCCCTGTACGGGCTCTACGCCACCACGGGCCGGGCCGTGAGCTTCCTGGCGCCCACCCTGTTCGCCGTGTTCGTCTCGGTGCTGGGGGCGCAGCGCTGGGGGATCCTGGGCATCCTGCTGGTGATCGGCGCGGGCCTGCTGCTGCTCCTCGGCGCCCGGGACCCCGAGCAGACCGCGGCCCCCGAGCGGCCCCGGGCCGCCGGGCACCGCTGAGCCCCGGCGCGGGCCACAGCCGCGGGGCCCGCGGATGCCGGGCCCCCGGACTCGGGGCCCTCAGATGCTGGTGCGCGAGAACCCGAGGTGGCTGCGGGAGGCCGTGGGACCCCGCTGGCCCTGGTACCGGTTGCCGTACGCCCCGTCCCCGTAGGGGTGCTCGGCGGGTGAGGAGAGCCGGAAGAAGCACAGCTGGCCGATCTTGGAGCCGGGCCACAGCTTGATGGGCAGCGTCGCCATGTTGGACAGCTCGAGGGTCACGTGCCCGGAGAAACCGGGGTCGATGAACCCGGCGGTGGAGTGGGTGAGCAGCCCCAGGCGCCCCAGGGAGGACTTGCCCTCCAGGCGGGCGGCGATGTCGTCCGGCAGGCTCACCTTCTCGTAGGTGGAGCCCAGGACGAACTCCCCCGGGTGGAGGACGAAGGCCTCGTCCGGCTCGACCTCCACGAGCCGCGTGAGCTCCGGCTGCTCCACGGAGGGGTCGATGTGCGCGTACTTGTGGTTGTCGAAGAGCCGGAACCAGCGGTCCAGCCGCACGTCGATGCTGGCCGGCTGGATCAGGGCGGGGTCGTAGGGCTCGAGGACGACCCGGCCGCCGTCGAGCTCCCGGCGGATGTCGCGGTCAGAGATCAGCACGGTCCCCAAGGTATCGCACGCCGGCCGGCCGGAACCGTGTCCCGCCCCCGCCCGGCCGCGGCAGGTGGTGTACAGTGTGGTGGTGTCCTCGTCCGGTGCACGCACCGGACGGAGCACGGATGCGCGGCTGTAGCTCAATGGTAGAGCGCACGCTTCCCAAGCCTGATACGCGGGTTCGATTCCCGTCAGCCGCTCTCGCACCGAACGCCCCGCGCCCTCGAAGGGCCGGGGCGTTCGTCGTGCCCGGGGGTCCCGGCGTAGGATGTTCCCGCGCCCCGCCCGCCGAACGCCCGGGGCCGGCCCCCGCACCCCGCCCACGAGGAGCAGATCTCCCGTCATGCTGCGCACCATGTTCAAGGCCAAGATCCACCGGGCCGTCGTGACCCAGGCCGACCTCCACTACGTCGGTTCGGTCACCGTGGACCAGGACCTCCTGGACGCCGCCGACATCCTGCCGGGCGAGCTCGTCTCCATCGTGGACGTCACCAACGGCGCCCGCCTGGAGACCTACACCATCGCCGGCGAGCGCGGCTCCGGCGTCGTCGGGATCAACGGCGCCGCGGCGCACCTGGTCCACCCGGGCGACCTCGTGATCCTCATCAGCTACGCCCAGATGGACGACGCCGAGGCCCGCGCCCACGTCCCCCGCGTGGTGCACGTGGACGCACGGAACCGGATCGCCGATCTCGGCGGGGACCCGGCGGAGGCGCTGCTCGACGGCGTCGCCCGCCCCCCGCTGTCCCGGACCCTCGCCGCGGCCCGGGCCGACCTGCCCCCCGCCTGACGCGGCCCGCCCTGCCCGGGAGGACCCCGGGCATGGGATAGAACTGTAGGGGCCCGGGTCCGCGGGTTCCGACGGTTCGAAGGAGGGCCCCGTGGCCGGTGTGTTCTCGGGGTTCTTCATCGTGTGGGCCGTCATCGGGGCCGGGTACGTGGTGGGCCGGCGCCGGGTGCTGGGCCCGCAGGGGCAGCTGGTGCTGAGCAAGTTCGCCTTCTACGTGGCGAGTCCGCCGCTGCTGTTCCTGACCATCTCCGAGGCCGACATCGGCCGGATCCTCTCCGCCCCGCTGCTGGTCGCCGCCGTCTCGGCCGTGGCCACCACCCTGGTCTACGCCGCGATCGCCCGCTGGGTGCTGCGCAGGGACGCGGCCACCACGCTGATGGGCGCCCAGGCCGCCTCCCAGGTGAACTCCGCCAACCTGGGCATCCCGATCGCCGTCTTCGTGCTCGGCGACGCGACCATGGTGGTGCCCGTCATCCTGTTCCAGCTGGCCCTCAACACGCCGGTGTACCTGACGATCATGGACACGCTCACGGACGGCCGCCGCCCGAGCCCGGCCACGGTGCTGGGCAACGTGGTGACCAACCCGATGATCGTGGGCTCGGGGCTGGGGATCCTCTTCGCGGTGACCGGCTGGCGGCTGCCCGAGGTGGTGCACGAGCCCGTGGAGCTGGTGGCGGGGGCCTCGATCCCGGCGATGCTGATGGCCTTCGGGATCTCCCTGGTGGGCGCGGTGCCGCTGCGGGCCGGGGCCGGCCCGCGCCGGGACGTGGTGCTGGCCTGCCTGCTGAAGCTGCTGCTCCACCCGCTGCTCGCGTTCCTGTTCGCGAGGTTCGTGCTGGGCCTGGACGGGCACCTGCTCTACGCGGTGGTGGTCATGGCGGCGCTGCCCACCGCCCAGAACATCTACATCGCGGCGGTGCGCTACGGCCGCGCCGAGCAGCTGTGCCGTGACACGGTGCTGCTGACCACGGTCGTCGCGATGCTGACCATGGCCGGGGTGGCCCTGCTGCTCTCCTGAGCCGCGGACCCGCGCCCTGGAAGCACAGACGGCGCTCGTTCGCAAACACACAGGTTACTGGTTTGTGAGGTAACGCACTCATACACTGAAGTTCCGCGCAGGAGTGGTGGTCGATCGGCAGCACGCACCACCGACCGTCCCGCCGAGCGGGTCCCACAGGATCCCTTCGACGTCCCTCGCGGGCCGCCACATCGCCGAAGGGGAGGAACAGACAGTTGACCACCACCTCACACCCCCACAGGACCTCCGGGAGGCGACGGCTCGGTGCCGCCACCGCCCTGGGTGCCGTGGGCGCCCTCATCATGACGGGTTGCGGTGACGCCGACGCCGGCGGCACCCCGACCCTCACCTGGTACATCAATCCGGACGCCGGTGGCCAGGCCGAACTGGCCCAGCAGTGCTCGGAGGAGTCCGGGGGCCGGTACAACATCGAGACGGCGCTGCTCCCGCGCGACGCCGACGGCCAGCGCGAGCAGCTCGCCCGGCGCCTCGCCGCCGGGGACACGACGATGGACATCATGAGCCTCGACCCGCCCTTCATCCCGGAGCTGGCCGAGCCCGGGTTCCTGGCGCCCGTGCCGGGCGACGTCGAGGAGGCCACCACCCAGGACGTCCTGGCCGGCCCGCTCGAGGGCGCCATGTGGAAGGACGAGCTGGTCTCGGTGCCGTTCTGGGCCAACACGCAGCTGCTCTGGTACCGGGAGTCCGTGGCGGAGGCCGCCGGCCTGAACATGGACGAGCCCGTGACCTGGGACCAGATCATGGACGCCGCCCGGGAGCAGGACAAGTACCTGGGGGTGCAGGGCACGTCGGCCGAGTCGATGACGGTGTGGGTCAACGGCCTGATCAAGTCCGCCGGGGGCGAGATCATCGAGAACCCGGAGGCCCCGGCCGACGAGATCGTGATCGGCATGGACTCGGAGGCCGCGCTGAAGGCCGCCGATATCGTGGGCACCATCGGCCGGGACGGCCTCGGCGGGCCCGGGTTGCCGACCTCCACGGAGAACACGTCCATGATCGAGTTCCAGTCCGACAACGGCTCGTTCATGGTCAACTGGCCCTTCATCTACGCGGCCACCGCCGCGGCCGTGGAGGGCGGGACCGTGGAGCGGTCCATGTTCGAGGACATCGGCTGGGCCCTGTGGCCGCGGGTGGACCCGGACGAGCCCTCCGCTCCCCCGCTGGGCGGGATCAACCTGGGTGTGGGCGCCACGTCGGAGCACCAGGACCTCGCGTGGGAGGCCGTGGAGTGCATCGTCCAGCCGGAGAACCAGGCGTACTACTTCGTGACCAACGGCAACCCGGCGGCGTCCGAGGCCGCGTACGAGGACCCCGAGGTCCGGGAGGCCTTCCCGATGTACGAGACCATCCGGGAGTCCCTGGACCAGGCGGCGCCGCGTCCGCAGACCCCGTACTACAACGAGGTCTCCACCGCCATCCAGCAGGAGTGGACGCCACCGGCGTCCGTCACCGAGAACACGCCCCGTGATACCTCCGCGTTCATCGAGGCCGTCCTGAAGGGAGACAAGCTGCTATGAGCACCGTCGTCAACCCCAACGCTCCCGGCACCGGTCCCCGGGAGGCCGCGCCCGCGCCCGTGACGGGGCGCCGCAGCGCCAAGCCGGCGATGTCCGACCGCGCCCGCTCCGAGCGCAAGCTGGGCTGGATGCTCGCCGGACCGGCGTTCATCGTGATGCTGCTGGTCACGATGTACCCGATCCTGCAGGCGCTGTGGGACTCGCTCTTCTCGTTCCGGCTCACCGACCCGGGGAACAGGGAGTTCGTCTTCGCCGGCAACTACACCACGGTCCTGTCCGACATCGTGTTCTGGCGGGACCTCGGGGTGACGGTGCTCATCACGGTGGTCACGGTGATCGTGGAGCTCGTCCTGGGCTTCGCCCTGGCGCTCGTGATGAACAACGCGATCCGCAGCACCAAGGGCCTGCTGCGCACCGCGATCCTGGTGCCCTACGGCATCATCACCGTGGTCTCGGCCTTCGCGTGGTTCTACGCGTTCGACATCACCACCGGCTACGTCAACAACTGGTTCTCCTGGGTGCCGGGCATCGGCCCGGACTTCAACTGGTTCTCCAACACCTGGTCCGCCCTGTTCGTGATCATGGCCTCCGAGATCTGGAAGACCACGCCGTTCATCTCGCTGCTGCTGCTCTCGGGCCTGGCCCAGGTGCCGAGCGAGTACACCGAGGCCGCCCGGGTGGACGGCGCCACCTGGTGGCAGCGGATGTCCCGGGTGATCCTGCCCAACATGAAGGCCGCGATCATGGTGGCGGTCGTGTTCCGCGCCCTGGACGCCTTCCGCATCTTCGACAACATCTTCATCATGACCCAGGGCCAGTACGGCACCGAGACGCTGTCCCTGCTGGCCTACCGCACGTCCATCGGCCGACTGGAGATCGGGCTCGGCTCCGCGATCTCCGTGATCCTGTTCGTCTGCGTGCTGCTGATCGCCTTCCTCGCCATCAAGGTGTTCAAGGTCGATCTCGCCGGCGCCGGGAAGGGAAGGTAATCGCCCATGTCCACCAAGCACAAGGTCGGCTGGGCCGTCGTCTCGGTCCTGGTCCTGATCTACGCACTGTTCCCCGTCGCCTCGATCCTGATGACGTCCTTCAAGGCGCCGGCGGACCTGTCCTCCGGGAAGTTCCTGCCCACCGAGTGGGTCGGCGAGAACTACTCGGCGCTCTTCGTGGGCTCGGCCCGCGACCTGTTCCTGCCCTCGCTGCGGAACTCGATCGGCATCTGCCTGATCGCGACGTTCATCGCGGTCGTCCTGGCCACGCTGTGCGCCTACGCGATCGCCCGCCTGGACTTCCCCGGCAAGAAGCTGATCCTGACGGTCGCCCTGGCCGTGTCCATGTTCCCCGTGGTCTCGATCGTGACCCCGCTGTTCAACCTGTGGCGCCAGATCGGCCTCTACGACACGTGGCCCGGCCTGATCATCCCCTACCTCTCGCTGACCCTGCCGATCTCCATCTGGACCCTGACGGCCTTCTTCCAGCAGATCCCGTGGGACCTCGAACGGGCCGCCCAGGTGGACGGCGCCACGACCTGGCAGGCGTTCACCAAGGTGATCGTGCCCCTGGCCCTGCCCGGCGTGTTCACCACCGCGATCATCGCCTTCTTCATCGCCTGGAACGACTTCGTCTACGGCATCGGCCTCACCTCCACGGAGGCTGCCCGTCCGGTGCCCGCGGCGCTCGCGTTCTTCACCGGCGCCTCGCAGTTCGAGGACCCTGCGGGCGCGATCTCCGCGGCGGCCATCATCGTCACCATCCCGGTGGTGATCCTGGTGCTGCTCTTCCAGCGCCAGATCGTCTCCGGCCTGACCCAGGGCGCGGTCAAGGGCTGAGCCCGCCCGCCTCCGACGCTTTTCCCGAACCGAACGAAGGACTGAGTCCCAGATGGCATCCATCACCCTCAACCATCTCGTCAAGAAGTACGGCGACGGCTTCCCCGCGGTCAACGACGTCTCGATCGACATCGCCGACGGCGAGTTCCTCATCCTCGTGGGCCCCTCCGGCTGCGGCAAGTCGACGCTGCTCCGGATGATCGTGGGCCTCGAGGACATCACCTCGGGGGACCTGCTGATCAACGGCGAGCGCGTCAACGAGAAGGAGCCGCGCGAGCGCAACCTCTCCATGGTGTTCCAGAACTACGCCCTGTACCCGCACCTGACCGTCTACGAGAACATCGCCTTCCCGCTGCGGCTGTCCAAGGGGAAGTTCTCCGACGAGGAGATCGACCGGAAGGTGCGCCACGCCTCGTCGACGCTGGACCTCGACGAGCACCTGGAGCGCAAGCCGGCCAACCTCTCGGGTGGTCAGCGTCAGCGCGTGGCCATGGGCCGGGCGATCGTGCGGGACGCGGACGCGTTCCTGTTCGACGAGCCGCTGTCCAACCTGGACGCGAAGCTGCGCGGCCAGATGCGCACCGAGATCGCCCAGCTGCAGCGGCGGATGGGCATCACCTCGGTCTACGTGACCCACGACCAGACCGAGGCCATGACCCTCGGCGACCGCGTGGCCGTGCTCAAGAAGGGCATCCTGCAGCAGATCGCCTCGCCCCGGGAGCTCTACGAGCAGCCGGCCAACCTGTTCGTGGCGGGGTTCATCGGCTCCCCGTCGATGAACTTCCTGCCGGCGCACGTGCGCGGCGACGTGTTCGAGACCCCGCTGGGCGACTTCCCGGTGCCGCAGCAGGCCGCGGGCAAGCTGCCCGGGGACGACAGGATCGTGCTGCTGGGCCTGCGCCCGGAGCACTTCGAGGACGCCAAGTTCGTGGACGAGGCGAAGGTCTCCCGCGGCACCACCTTCGACGCCGAGTTCACCCACACGGAGTGGATGGGCAACGAGCAGTACGGCTACATCAACTACCAGCAGGACGAGACCGTCAAGGCGAAGCTCGACGAGCTGGCGCAGGACCTGGACGGGGACGAGATGCACCCGCAGATCGTCGTGTCGCTGGACGCCACCTCCCGCATCCGCGGCGGGACCCAGGGGCGGATCTGGATCGACACCCGCCGGATGCACGTCTTCGACCCCGAGACCGGGGAGAACCTCACCCGGGACGCGGAGGCCGGTGCCGAGCTGACCCGCGAGGCGACCGAGGAGCGCAAGGCCGAGATCGACCGGGCCCGCCAGCAGCTGGCCGCCGCCGGCTGACCGCTCCCCCGGTCACGAGGAGCCCGCCGCCCGGCCCCGGGCGGCGGGCTCCTCGCACGTGCCGGCTCAGTCCGCGCCCGGCAGGCCGAGCAGGAGCCAGAGCACGAGCGCGAGGACGGCGAGCAGCCCCGCGGAGGACGCGGCGGAGGCCGCCGCCGGGTGCTTGAGCCGCCAGGGCACCAGCCGGGGCCAGCGCGCGGCGGCCTCCCGGGCGGTCGTGTGCTCCACGTGGGTGCGCGGCGCGCCCAGGGCCTCGGCCACCTCCTCGAGCGTGCGCCCGTCCCACACCACGCCGTCCAGCGCCAGCACGCGGCGGCCCGACGGTCCGGCCGCCCACAGGTGGGGCCGGCCGGCCCGCCGCGGGCTGCCGGCCGAGCGGTGCAGCGCCCCGACCGTGACGACGTGGTCGACCCGGGCGAGCGGTGTCGCGGCGAAGCCCACGGTGCGGGAGCGCAGGACGTGGCTGTCGGTCCGCACCACGAGCGCGGGGCGCAGCCGGACCCAGCAGGCCAGGCCGGCCAGCAGCACGAGCGCCAGGAGCACGGCGGCGACCACCGGGGCGGGCCGCCGCGACCAGAGCAGCAGCAGGAGCACGGCGCCCACGAGCAGCGGGGCCAGGCAGGCGAGCAGGCGCCGGCCGTAGGCGCCCAGCCGCGGGCGGAGGACGGCGCGGACGGGGCCGTACTTCTCGGGGACCTGCCGGACGGCGTCGGCCATGGGAGTCAGCTCCAGACGGGGAACGGGGACGGGCGGAGCGCGGGAGGGGCCGCGGCACGCCAGCGTACCCGCCCGGGCGTCCCGTGCGGCACGGGACGCCCCGTGCCGCACCGTGGGCGGGCGGGCGGCCCCGTGGACGGGCGGGCGGGGAGGGGATCGGTTAGCGTGAACGGATGGAGTCCAACGCCCGCGTGCTCAAGGCCCTCGGGGCCTGGCTGTTCCTCGTGCTGCTCGGGATGGCGGCCGCCGCCGTCACCATCGCCCTGGTCAACAAGTACCTGTACGGCCCGGAGACGGACGTGCGGGCGTACTTCCAGCAGCTGCGGGACGGCGACGGCGGGCAGGCCCTCGGGCTGCTCAACGCCCGGGTCCCCGAGGCCAACGCCGCGATGCTGGACGGCGACCCCCTGGAGGCCTCGGCCGAGGAGCTCGAGGACGTCGAGGTGTCCACCGTGAGCAACGACGGCGAGCGGGCCGTGGTGCGCGCCGACTACAGCGTCGGCGGCACGCGGCACAGCTCCGAGTTCAGCCTGCACCCGGTGGACACGCAGTGGGGCTTCTTCACCGTGTGGGCCTTCGACGAGACCCCGCTGCCCACGCTGACGGTCGCTCTGCCGGGCGTGACCTCCGTGGACATCAACGGCATGTCCGTGGCGCTGCCGGACTCCTCCGGGGAGTTCTCCGCGTTCTTCCCGGGGACCTACACGGCCTCCTACACCTCCGAGTTCCTGGAGGCCGAGCCGGTGAGCACCGTGCTGACGGGCCCGGGCCAGGAGGCGGAGATCGTGCTGGAGCCCCGGCCCACCACGGCGCTCGAGGAGGAGGTGGACCGCCGGCTGCAGGAGCACCTCGACGGCTGCGCCGAGCAGAGCACCCTCTTCCCCACGGGCTGCCCGTTCTCCTACGAGTTCGACGGGCGGGTCCAGGGAGACGTGGAGTGGACGATCGAGTCCTATCCGGACCCGCGGATCGAGGCGGGCGCGGAGGGCGGCTGGTCGCTGGAACCGGCGCGCGGCACCGCCCGGATCGCGTTCGACTCCCTGGACCTCTTCACGGGCGACGTCGAGCGGCTCGAGCGGACCGTGCCGTTCGAGCTCGCCGCGGAGCTCGCCGTCGACGGCTCGACGGTGCGGGTCACCCCGCGCGGCTGAGGCCGCCGCACGAGCGGCCCCGGGCCGGCGCCGTCCCGGACGCGGGGTCCCGGGGCGGCGCCGGCCCGCCGGCAGGGCTCAGTTGACCCCGCGCAGGTCCAGCACGAGCTCGGCCTCGCCCTCGGCGTCCAGCACGAACGGGATGCCCCAGTCCTGCTGGTACAGGTGGCAGGCGGCGTGGTCGGGGATCTCCCCGCCCGGCTCGCCGTCGCAGGCCGCGGCGCGCGCGGTGAGGTGCAGCACGCCCTCGGTGACGCCCTCCGCGAGCACGAGCTCACGGCGCAGGCCCTGCGCCGTGCCGGCCCCCTCGACGAGCGCCGCCTCGGGGGAGGACGAGATCTTCAGCTGCGTGGGGTCGCCCCACCGGTCGTCGAGCTTCTGCCCGGTCGGCGCCGCGAAGCGCACGTCGACAGAGAGCGCGCCCGGGGCCAACTTCGTGCGCGCGCGCTGGGTCTGCGCCGCGCCCTCGTCGACGCGCTGGGCGGTGGCGGGGATCGGCACGCGGACCAGGCGGTGGGCGTTGGCCTCGACGACGACGAGCAGCGGCTCCTCCCCCGAGACGTCCAGGAGCACGTCGGAGGGCTCGGCCAGGCCGCGGGCCAGGGTGGCGACCTGGCCCGTCCGCGGGTCGTAGTGGCGCACGGCGCCGTTGTAGGTGTCCGCCACGGCCACGGAGCCGTCGGGCAGCTGGGCCACGCCGAGGCAGTGCTGCAGCCGCGCCTGGCCGGCGTCGCCGTCGCGGAAGCCGAAGTCGAACAGTCCCTCCCCGACCGCGGTCGAGACCGTGACGGCGCCGTCGTCGCCGAACCGGAGCACGCGCAGGGCGGAGGTCTCCGAGTCGGCGATCCACACGTTGCCCAGGTGGTCCTCGGCGAGCCCCGAGGACTGGGCGAACCACGCCTCGGCGGCGGGCCCGTCCTTGAGGCCCTCGTCCCCGGTGCCGGCGAGCACGGCGAGCTGGCCGCTGCGCGGGTCGAAGGAGAACAGCTGGTGGGTGCCGGCCATGGCCACCACGAGCCGGTCGGCCCGGGCGGACCACACGACGTCCCACGGGGAGGACAGCGCCACGCTCAGCGGGTCCGCGCCCTCGGGCACGGCGTTGGGCTCGGCGCCCCGGGCGCGCTCCTCGTCGAGGAGGCGCTGCACGCCGCTGCCGGCGACCGTGCGCACCGCGCCGGTGGCGAGCTCCACGCCGCGCAGCCGGTGGTTCACGGAGTCGGCCACGACCACGTCGTAGCCGACCGCCGTCCGCACGTCCCCGGGCAGCAGGGCGAGGCCCTGCGGCTCGGTGAAGCGGGCGCTCCCGGCGTCCCCGTCCTCGTGGCCCTTCTGCCCGGCGCCGATCACGCGCCGGACGGTCTCCAGGTCGTTGCCGAGCTGGACGAGGCGGTGGTGGCCGGTGTCGGAGACGAGGAAGGAGCCGTCCGGCAGCGGCAGGACCTTGCCGGGGAAGCGGAGGTCGCCCTCGGGCGCCGGGCGCGGGACGTAGGGGCCGTCGCCGCGGTGCAGGGTGCCCCGGGCCTCGTGCTCGGCCACGAGCTCCTCGACGACGGAGACGAGGCCCTGGACGTGGCCCTCCCCGGACAGGTGCGCCACGATGTAGCCCTCGGGGTCCACGACGACGAGGGTCGGCCAGGCCCGGGCCGTGTAGGCGTCCCAGGTGGTCAGCTCGGGGTCGTCGAGCACGGGGTGGTGGACCTCGTAGCGGTCCACGGCCGCGGCGAGCGCCTCCGGGTCGGCCTCGTGCTCGAACTTCGGCGAGTGCACCCCCACGGTGACGAGGACGTCGGAGAAGCGCTCCTCGAGGGGCCGCAGCTCGTCGAGCACGTGCAGGCAGTTGATGCAGCAGAAGGACCAGAAGTCCAGGATCACGACCTTGCCGCGCAGGGCGGCGAGGTCCAGGTCCTGGCCGCCGGTGTTGAGCCAGGCGCGGCCCTGCAGTTCGGAGGCGCGGACGCGGGAGGTGAGGCGCATGGGGAACGGGTCCTTTCGGGTGGGTGCGGTGGGTGCGGGGCTCAGCGGCGGGCGGCGCGGCCGTCGCGCTCCGCGAGCCCGGCCATCATGTCGTTGTAGGCCTTGAGCTCGGCGTCGTCGGTGCGGTCCGCCTGGCGGTCCACGCGGCGGTTCTCCTTGCTCCCCGCCATCGCCCACAGGACGGCCACGGAGACCGCGACGACGACGGTGGGGAACTCGCCGATCCCCCACATGAGGGCACCGCCGAACTGCTGGTCCTCGATCGCGGACCGGCCCCAGTCGCGTCCGGTGTTGCCGAACCAGGAGGCCTGCAGCAGGGTGTCCGAGCCGGTCAGGGCCACGCCCACGAAGGCGTGGTAGACCATCGTGGCCAGCAGCAGCACGAGGCGCATCATGTAGCCGGGGCGGTACGGGATCGGGTCGCTGCCGATCAGCACGAGCATGAACAGGTACCCGGTGATCAGGAAGTGCACGACCATGAACACGTGGCCCACGTGGTAGTGCAGCGTGAAGTGGAACAGCGGGGTGAAGTAGAAGACGAGGATCGAGCCGGCGAAGTTCACGGCGGCGAAAATGGGGTGGGTCACGACCCGGCCGAACGGGGAGTGCACCAGGCGCAGGATCCACTCCCGGGGCCCGCGGGAGCCGTCGTGCCGGGGCTCCAGGGCCTTGAGCAGCAGGGAGACCGGGGAGCCCAGGACGAGGAAGATCGGCACCACCATGGTCAGCGTCATGTGCTCGACCATGTGCGCCGAGAACAGGACCCGGCCGTAGACGGCGACCCCGCCGGAGGTGGTGTAGAACAGGATGCCGAGCCCGGTCAGCCACGAGAGGGCGCGCAGCACGGACCAGGTGTCCCCGCGCCGGCGCACGCGCACGAACGCCCAGAGGTAGACGAGGGCGAGGAACGCGCACACGGCGAGCCACAGCCAGTCGACGCGCCAGGTGGTGAACCAGGAGGCAGCGGTCGGCTCGGGGGGCAGCTCGTACCCGGTGAGGATCAGGGCCGGGGAGGCGTCCGGGGCGAGCTCCTCGGGCACCGGCGGCGCCGTCCGGGACAGGGCCACGGCGACGCCCATGACGGCGCCCATGACCAGCAGCTCCCCGAGCACCAGCTGCCACACCGCGCGGCGGGCCGTGAGCCGGCCGGCCTCGAGCGCGGGGACCAGCCACCGGCGGTGGGCCAGGCCCGCCAGTCCCAGGGCGAGGGTGAGGGCGGCCTTGACCAGCACGAGCCCGCCGTATCCGCTGGAGAGCTGGTCCCAGGACCCGATCCGCACCGCCGCGTTGACCGTCCCGGAGAGGAGCACCAGGAAGAAGGCCCCGAACGCGACGGCGGAGAACCGGCGCAGCACCACGACCGCGATCGGCGCGCGGCCCCGGGTGCCGGCCGGTGCGCGGCCGCGGGCGGCGCCCTCGGGCAGCGTGCCGGTGCCGGCGTCCGGGGCGCTCAGCTGCGGCGAGAGCCAGGCCAGCACCACGAGCCCGCCCGTCCACAGGCACGCGCCCAGCAGGTGCAGGCCCAGGGAGTTGACGGCGCCCATGTGGTCGTCGCCGCCCGCCGAGTGGCCGTTGAGGGCCATCGCCACGAGGGCGACGCAGGACAGGGCCAGGGTGAGCAGGAGCCCGAGCAGCGCCCGGACCCCGAAGACGAGGGTGGTCACCACGGCGGCCACCACGACGATCGCCGTCTGGGCCTGGCCCGTGGGGATGTCCGTGGCGTAGTGCAGCAGCTGCTGGGTGTACGTCCCGTCCCCGCCCACGGGCACGCCGGCGACGTCGGAGTAGGACAGGACGAGCACGGTGAGGGCCGCCACGGTCCACACCACGGCCGCGGCCTCGGCCAGGCGCAGCGTCGCGGTGAACAGCGGGTGCTCCGGGGCCGTGGCCCCGTCCCCGGCGCCCGCCCGGCCGCGGCCGCCGCCGCCACGGGCGCTGGGCACGATCCCCACCGCGAAGAGCAGAGCGCCCAGCACCACGACCAGCGCGCCGTTGTGCACGAGCTCGGCGGCGGGCAGGCCCCAGCGGACCAGCGCCCCGGGGTCGGCGGCGAGCCGGGCGTCGCCCGACCCGGTCCAGGCCATCGCCACGACGAGCGCCGTGAGGGCCACGACGGGCACGGCCGCGAGCAGCCAGGGGTCCAGTCCCCGGCCGCCCGGCTGCGCGGCCGTCCCGTGGTCGGCGCGCTCGGCCGTCCTGGTGCTCATGGTGTGTCTCCTCCATCCGCCCCACGGCGTCGGGGCAGCTCCGTCCATTGTCCCCCGCCGCGCAAATCCGTCCGCGCCCGGGTCCCGCCCGCGCGGAGGCCCGGCCGGGCGGGCGCGCCCCGCTCACCCCCTGCGGCGCCGGCGGGACGCGATGCTCACCGCGCCGAGCACGGCCAGGGCCACCGCTGCGCCGCCGACGGCGACCAGCCAGAGGGGGGCGGCACCGGAGGTGGCCCGGTCCGCGGCGTTCTGCGCCTGGTCGGCGGGGACCTCGGCCGTGGGGCTCACCCCCGGGGAGGGCTCGGCGCCGGTCCCGACCTCGTAGGCGAAGGTCCCCTCGATCGGGTGCCCGTCGCTGGAGACGACGCGCCAGACCACCTGGTAGGTCTCGTCCTCGGGCCCGGCGTCGGCCAGGGGCTGGACGATCCGGTTCCCCACGGTCTCGAGCGGGCCGTCCGTCACGGAGCGACCCTCGGAGTCGGTGACCTGCACCTGGTGCCCGATGTCCATGACCTGGCCGGAGAAGGTGAGCTCCAGCTCCTGCGGCGCGGTCGTCAGGGCCGAGCCGGGCTCGGGGGTCACGGCCGTGAGCTCGTCGTGGGCGGAGGCGGGCAGGGCGGTCAGGACGGTGAGGGCGCCCGCCGCCAGCAGGGCGGCGGCGCGTCGTGTGGTGCGCATGGTGTGCTGTCTCCTCGGGTGCCGGGCGTGGCGTCGGTGGGCCGTCGGTACGGGGGCCGCCGGACCGGGACGGTCGGCGGCGTCCAGGGGGCGCCGGACGTCCTGCCGCGGCCCGGGAGGCCGGCCGTGGGCGGGGCCGCGTGCGCGCGTCCCCTCCCCGGCGCACCGGCCGGCTCGGTGCTCCCATTATGTGCGGCACCGCGCGGGCCCGGCCAATTGCGGGCACCCCGGCCGAGCACGCCGAAGGGGCGGCCCCCGGCGGGGGCCGCCCCTTCGGACGAAGCCATGGAGAGGGTCCGGAACGGACCCGCGGGTGTCCCTACTTCTTGGACACGGCCGCCTTGAGCTTGGAACCAGCGGTCAGCTTGACGCCGTGGCCGGCCGGGATCTCGATGGTCTCACCGGTCTGCGGGTTGCGGCCCGTGCGCGCGGCGCGGTCGGTGCGCTCGACGGCCAGCCAGCCCGGGATGGTGATCTTCTCACCGGCGGAGACGGACTCCTCGAAGACCTGGAACATCGCGTCCAGCACCCCGTTGACGGCGGCGTTGGTGGTGCCGGCCTTCTCGGCGACCTCTGCGACAAGTTCACTGCGGTTCTTAGCCATGTTCATGTCCTCCTGGACTTGGGGTCGTGGGGAAGCGCGGCCCCGGAGACCGGTCGCGCTCCTGCGTCAGAAATTACCAGCTGGACTTCGTGATGCCGGGCAGCTCACCGCGGTGCGCCATCTCGCGGAAACGGACGCGGGAGATGCCGAACTTCTGGAGGGTGCCGCGGGGACGGCCGTCGATCTGGTCGCGGTTGCGCAGACGGACCGGGGAGGCGTCGCGCGGCAGCTTCTGCAGGCCCAGGCGGGCGGCCTCGCGGGCCTCGTCGGTGGCGTTCTCGTCGACCAGGGTCTTCTTGAGCTCGGCACGCTTCGCGGCGTAGCGCTCGACGATGACCTTGCGCTGCTCGTTCTTGGCGATCTTGGACTTCTTGGCCATGGGTTCAGCGCTCCTCGCGGAAATCGACGTGCTTGCGGACGACCGGGTCGTACTTCTTGAGGACCATGCGGTCCGGGTCGTTGCGGCGGTTCTTGCGGGTCACGTAGGTGAAACCGGTGCCGGCGGTGGACTTCAGCTTGATGATGGGACGAACGTCCTTGTCCTTGGCCATGCTAGATCTTCTCCCCACGTGCGATCATGTCGGTCACGACGGAATCGATGCCGCGGGCGTCGATGACCTTGATGCCCTTGGCGCTGACGTTGAGCGTCACGGCGCGCCGCAGCGACGGCACCCAGTAGCGCTTCTTCTGAATGTTCGGGTCGAACCGGCGCTTGGTACGGCGGTGCGAGTGCGAAATGCTGTGCCCAAAGCCCGGCTGAGCTCCGGTCACCTGGCAGTGCGCTGCCATAGTGTTCTCCTCCAATGTTGACGAAATGACGGCACGCAGTGGGAGCCGCGGATGATCACTCACCTGCGGCCGAGAGCGTCCCGTCACCTTCAGAATTGCCACCGTTCGCCAACCGGGCCCTCTCGTAAGGCCCGCGGCCGGAACCGGCGAAGGCCTCGCCACGATGAAGACGGTGAAGATCAAGGTGCCGGAAGGTGGACTCCACCACACGACAGCCTTGAAGTCTAGGCCCGTACGGACTTCCCCGCAACCTGACGTCAGGCGTGACCAGCTTCTGGCCAGTCTACCGGCTCCCGGGAGCCCCGCAAACCGGAGGCCTCCCCGGGCACCCGGTGCTCGGCGCGGCGGGCCGCGCGGCGCGGGTCCACGGCGGGCTCAGGCGCGCACCTGGCCGGCGGCGCCGCGGGGCGCGGGCCCGGCGGGGAGCACGTCGCGCGGGAGCAGGGTCGTCCACTCGGGGTGGCGGGCGGTGACCGCGTCGCCGGAGGAGGTGCCGCGCAGCCGGCGCCCGATCCAGGGAAGCAGGTACTCGCGGGCCCAGTACAGGTCCTCCTTGAGCACGCCGGGGCTGGCGGTGACGGGCAGCTGCTCCGTGGGCGGCAGCTCGAGCGCGTGCGCCACGCCGAGCAGCTCCAGCATCCGGGCCGCCACGTGGGTGTGCCCGGCGGCGGACATGTGCAGCCGGTCCACCGCCCAGTACCGCCAGTCCTGCAGCGTGCGCATCCGCCAGTAGTCGAGCACCAGGCAGCCGTGCCGGTCGGCGATCTCCCGCACGTGCTCGTTGTAGAGCGCCTGCCGGGGGCGGGTCCAGGACGTGGGGGCGTCACGGCCGGGGTCGAAGGCCGTGAAGAGCACCACCTCCGCGCCGGAGGACCGCAGCCGGGCGACGGCGTGCTCGTAGACCTCCATGAGGGCGTCCACGTCCGCCCGTGGGCGGAGCATGTCGTTGCCGCCGGCGTAGAGGCTCACCAGGGTCGGCTCCAGGGCCAGGCACGCGTCCAGCTGCCCCTCGACGATCCCGCGCAGCAGGCGTCCGCGGACCGCCAGGTTCGCGTAGCGGGTGTCCGGGTGGGCCGCGGTCAGCTGCTCGGCCACGAGGTCGGCCCAGCCGCGCACCCCGTTGGGGCGGGCGGGGTCGGGGTCCCCCACGCCCTCGGTCATCGAGTCGCCGAGGGCCACGTACCGGACGGGCGGGGCGGGCGGGGCAGGGGCCGGGCGGGGCGTCGTCGGCTCCGTCATGCGGTGGTCCTCCGTTCGGGGGCGGCGGGGGGACCGTCCGGGGCTCAGGGCTCCGTGCGGTCGGTGTGCTGGGGCTGCGCGGGCTCCCCCACCCGCTGGAAGCGGGGCCCGGTGCCGAGGGCCTCGTTGATCGCGCGGACCAGCGACGCGGCCCGGGGGTTCTCCGGCAGCGTCTCCAGCAGGACCGGGTTGCCCGCGCCGTCGGCCAGGGGGACCCGCCAGTTGGGGTACTCGTCGCCGGTGCCCGGCTGGTTCTGCATCCGCCGCTCGCCGACCGCGTCCACGAGGGAGACGTTGAACAGCAGCGCCGGGGCCTGCGCGAGGTAGCGGTGCAGCGCCTCGACCCGGCCCTGCTCGCCCGTGGCCGCGCCCTCGGGGAGGAGCCCGTCGTCGGCCACGGCCGCGAAGAACGTGTCCAGCTGCTTCCGGGCCTCGTCCCGCTCCTCCTCCACCGGGCGGGCCAGCAGGCCGAGCTGCTCGCGCACATCCACCTGCACGCCCTCGAGGAAGCCCGCGGTGGGCGGGAAGTCGTGGGTGCTGACGGAGGCCATGCTCAGCTCCCGGTACTGCGCCGGCGGGAGGGGCTCGTCGCCGTCCAGCTCGAACCACAGGATGGACGTCCCCAGCACGCCGCGCTCGGCGAGGTACTCCCGCACCCACGGCTCCAGGGTGCCGAGGTCCTCGCCGATCACCACGGCCCCGGCGAGCTCGGCCTCGAGCGCCAGGATGCCGACCATCGCCTCGTGGTCGTAGTAGACGTAGGCCCCCTCGGAGGCCTCCTGGCCGTCCGGGATCCACCACAGCCGGAACAGGCCGAGGACGTGGTCCACCCGGATCCCGCCGGCGTGCCGGAAGATGGTGCGCAGCATGTCCCGCCAGGGCAGGTACCCGGCCTCGGCGAGGCGCTCGGGGTGCCACGGGGGCTGGGACCAGTTCTGCCCCTTCTGGTTGTACATGTCCGCGGGCGCGCCCACGCTGACCCCGGAGGCCAGGACGTCCTGGAGGGTCCACGCGTCGGCGCCCTGCTTGTGCACGCCGACCGCGAGGTCGTGGATCACGCCGATGTCCATCCCGGCCAGGTGGGCGGCCCGCTGGGCGGACTCGAGCTGCTCGTCGAGCAGCCACTGCATCCACACGTAGAAGTCGATCCGGCGGGCCAGCCGGGTCCGGGCCTCGACCGCGTACGGGGAGCCGGGGGTCGCGGCCACGTCCTCCCACTCCGGGGCGTCCTCGCCCAGCTCCTCCCGCAGCGCGCACCACAGGCCGAAGTCCTGCAGGCCCTGGCCGCCCTCGGCCACGAACCGGCGCAGCTGCTGCTGGCGGTGCGGGGAGCGGCGGACGGTGAACAGCAGCTCGAGGCTCTTCAGCTTGGCCGCGTACGCCTTGTCCCGGTCGATGGTGCTGGTGTCGAGGTTCTCCCGGCGCTGGATCGCGGCGAGCGTGTTGACGACCTCGAGGTCGGCCGGGCGCAGGTAGGCGTACTCGGGGATCTCGGCGATGCGCAGGTAGAGGGGGTTGAAGAAGCGGCGGCTGGTGGGCAGGTACGGCGAGGGCTCCACCGGCGGGGTGGGCTCGGCGGCGTGCAGCGGGTTGACCAGCAGGTAGTCCGCGCCCTGCTCCCCGGAGACGGCCGCCAGGCTCGCGAGGTCCGAGACGTCGCCCACCCCCCAGGAGCGGCCCGAGGTGACCGAGTAGATCTGGGCCATGTAGCCCCAGCGGCGCCGGCCGTGCAGCCGGTCGGTGGTGGAGAGCCGGCGCGGGGTCACCGCGAGCGGCGTGGTGACGGCGCGGCCGCCGTCGACCTCGGGGCACTCGGCCCGGACCTCGTACCAGCCCGTGCCGAGGCCCTCGGGGACCTCGAAGGTGGCCTGCGCGGTGAGCACGCCGTCGACGTCGCGCGGGGAGCGCCAGTTGTCGATCTCCGGGGCCGCGGTCCGCGTCCCGTCCTCCGCCACGACGGTGACCCGCACGGAGGAGCCGTGCGGGACGTGGACCGCGAACCGGGTGCGGGCGCCGTCGACGGCGACGACGACGGGCGGCAGCGTCCGCCGCCACGGCGCCAGCTCCCGCTGGGCCAGGCACGCCTCGACGGTGTCGTCGTCGCCGGCGTCCGCGCCCAGGGCGTCGAGGACGGCTCGCAGCGTCGTGTCCGGGACCTCCTGCTCCTGCCCGTCGAACCCGGAGTAGGTCGTGGAGACCCGGTACGCCTCGGCGAGCCGGTGCAGCGGGTCGGGAGTGGTGGTGGTGTCGGCCATGGGGACCACTCTAACCAGAGCCCGCCCCGGGTCGCAGGGTGCTGACGATCCCGGTGGCTACGCCAGGGTGCGGGCGACGTCGATCACGAAGCGGTACCGCACGTCCGAGGCGACCACCCGGTCGTAGGCGGCGTCGACGTCGTCGGCGCCGATCAGCTCGATCTCCGCCTCCACGCCGTGCTCCGCGCAGAAGTCGAGCATCTCCTGGGTCTGCGGAATCCCCCCGACCATCGAGCCCGTGAGCACCCGCTGGCGTGCGGCGAGAGCCATCGCCCGCACGCTGTACGGCTCGGTGGGCAGCCCCACGGAGCACAGCACGCCGTCGACCCGCAGCAGGGAGAGGTACTGCTCGATGGGCAGGTCCGCGGAGACCGTGTTGAGGATCAGGTCGAAGCGGCCCTGGTTGCGCTCGAAGGTCTCGGGGTCCTTCGTGGCCCAGTAGTCGGTCGCGCCGAACGCCAGTCCGTCCTCCTGCTTGGACAGGCTCTGGCTCAGGACGGTGACCTCGGCGCCCATGGCGGCGGCGATCTTCACGGCGACGTGGCCGAGCCCGCCCATGCCCAGGACCGCGACCTTGCGCCCGGGGCCCGCGCCCCAGCGCTTGAACGGGGCGTACGTGGTGATCCCCGCGCACAGCAGCGGAGCGGCCCGGGCGGGGTCGAGGGCCTCCGGGACGCGCAGGACGAAGCGCTCGTCGACCACGACGGCGCCGCTGTAGCCGCCCCGGGTGGCGGTGCCGTCGGCCTGGGGCGTGTTGTAGGTGGCCGTCACGCCTTCCGTGCAGAACTGCTCCTGGCCGTCGGTGCAGTACTCGCACCGGCCGCAGGAGTCGACGAAGCAGCCGACCCCCACCGTGTCGCCGGGCGCGAAGCCGGTCACGGCCTCTCCGACGGCGCTGACGCGACCGACGATCTCGTGCCCCGGGGTGACGGGGTAGCGCGTGCCGCCCCACTCGTCGCGCGCGACGTGGATGTCGGAGTGGCAGATGCCGGCGAAGTGGATCTCGATCTCGACGTCGCTCGGGCCGACGGGACGGCGCTCGATCGTGGTGCGGCGGAAGCCGGAGTCGGTGGAGACGGCCTCGAGGGCGGGGACGGTGGTCATGGGGTGCTCCTGTCGTGGTGCGGATGCCGCCCGGCGGAGGTCGCCCGGCGGAGGTCGTGCGGTCTGGGGTCGTGCAGTCCGAGGTCGTGCGGTCGGGCCGGTGCGCTCACCAGGCGTGGGCGACGAGCTCGTAGGACCGTGCGCGCACCTCGGGGTCGTGGGCGTAGCTGTTGAGCATCAGCTCGTCGGCGCGCGTGATCTCGACGACCTGCTCGAGCTCGGCGACGACCCGCTCGGGCGTGCCGACGGCCGAGACGGCCAGGTGCTCCTGGACCATGCCCGCCTCCGCCGGACTGAGCTCGACGCGCTCGGCGGGCGGCTGGAGGGGGCGCCGGTCGTTGCGGGCGATCCCGCGCACGAGCAGCTGGTGGGTGGTGAACTGGCGGCGCGCCTCCTCGTCGGTGTCCGCGGCGAGGACGTTCGCCGCGACCACCACGTAGGGGCGCTCGACCGTGGCGGTGGGCGCGTCGGCGTCGAAGCGCTGCCGGTACAGGGCGATCGCGTCCATGATCATGGCCGGGGCGAAGTGGGAGGCGAACGCGTAGGGCAGGCCGAGCCGGGCGGCGACCTCGGCGCCGCCCGTGGAGGAGCCGAGGATCCACAGGGGCACGCCCGTGCCCCGGGCCACGGGCGCCCGCACGGCCTCCTGCCCCTGGTTGCCGAACAGGCGCACCAGCCGGCGGACGTCGGCCTCGAAGGTGTCGTGGCCGGCCTGGCCGCGCCGCAGCTCGAGGGCGGTGCGCATGTCGGTGCCCGGCGCGCGCCCCAGGCCGAGGTCCACGCGCCCCGGGTAGAGGTTGGCGAGCGTGCCGAAGGCCTCGGCGACCGTCAGCGGGACGTGGTTGGGCAGCATGATCCCGCCGGAGCCCACGCGGATGCGCTCGGTCGCGGCGAGCGCCTGGCCGACGAGCACCGCCGTGGCCGAGGACGCGAACGCCTCGGTGTTGTGGTGCTCGGCGTACCACAGCCGCCGGTAGCCGGACGCGTCGAGCCGGCGGGCGAGGTCGACCGCCTCCCGGAGGGCGTCCGCGGTGCTGCGCCCCTCGGACAGGGGCACGAGGTCGAGGGCGGACAGCGGGACGCGGGGCGTGGCGGGCAAGAGGGGCTTCTTCCGTCGGGGGATGACCGGGGACGATGTCGGGGCGATCACGAAGGGGTTCGCTGGCCGCAACACCCCGGGCGGGGGCGCTTATTCCGCACGTCGTGCTCCTCACACCCCCGCGACGACCCGTCCCGGGTGAGGCACGATGGGACCATGACATCCTCACCGCCCCCTGTCACCTCCCGGTCCCTGCCCTCGCACGAGCTGCCCGCGCCCGCGGCGGACTGGGTGCCGGCGTGCGTGGTCTTCGACTGCGACGGGATCCTGATGGACACGGAGGCCAACTGGGCGCGCGTCCAGCGCGCCGTGTCCGAGCGCCACGGGCTGGAGTTCACCGACGCCATGGAGCGGGCCATGATGGGCTGGTCGGCGGCGGACGTCGCCACGGCGATCGCGGACGCCGCCGGGGCCGACCGCGCCCTGGTCCACGCCGACGTGCTGCGCACCGAGGAGCGGACGCTGACGGGGCAGATCGTCCCTCTGCCGGGCGCGCTCGAGACGGTGCGCGCGTTCGCCGAGCGGCTGCCCGTGGCCGTGGCCAGCAACTCCACGAGCACGATCCTCGGCGTGAAGCTGGAGCAGGCGGGCTTCGCCCCCCACCTCAGCACGTGGGTCTCCTCCGAGGACGTGCCGCGCGGCAAGCCGTCCCCGGACATCTACGCCGAGGCCGTGCGGCGGCTGGGCTTCGCCCCGGCGGAGGCGCTGGCCGTGGAGGACTCCGTGGTGGGGGCGACCTCGGCCGTGTCGGCCGGGCTGGTGGTCGTGGCCGTGCCGTCGGTCCCGGACGGGGACCCCGTGCCCGCCCACCACCGGGCGGCCTCGCTGACGGACCCCGCGTTCCGGGAGCTCATGGCCCGCTGGCTGGGCTGACCGGGGCACCGGCAGGCGCCCCGCCCGGTCGGCTCAGCGGTTCCAGATGCCGTAGGTCTGGGCCAGCTCGGAGACCTTGCGCGCCCGGGCCAGGCGGGGCAGGTAGCTGCCGTCGCCCACGACGTGCCCGGAGTCGTGCTGGGTGATGAGCTCGTGCGCCCAGGCGACCTCCTGCTCGCTCGGGGCGAGGTTGCGGTTGATCCCGTCCGTCTGCGCCGGGTCCAGGCACAGCTTGCCGGTCATGCCCATGGACTGGGTCACGGCGCAGGCCTGCGCGAGCTCCTCCCCCGAGGCACCCAGGGTGGGACCGTCGATGGGGCCGGGCAGCTCGCCCACGCGGGAGGCCACCACGAGGCTCGAGCGCGCGAAGGCCAGGGCCATCGGGTCCCCGCTGGTGCCGGTGTCGCGGCGGAAGTCGCCGACCCCGAAGGCGAGCCGGAACACGCCCGGGGCCCGCGCGATGTCGTTGGCGTTCATGATGCCCACGGCGGACTCGATCAGGGCCACGACGGGCGTGCCGGCAGGCGCCATCATGGCGGTCTTGGTGATGTGGTCGGGATGCTCCGTCTTGGCCAGCATGATCCCCCGCAGGCGGCCGACCCGGCTGAGCGCGGCCAGGTCCTCCTCCCAGAACGGCGTGGTGATGTCGTTGATCCGCACCCAGGCGCTCGCACCGGCGTCGAGGGCCTCCACGACGTTGCGCCGGGCCTGGTCCTTGTCGTCGGCGGGGATCGCGTCCTCGATGTCGAACACCACGGAGTCGGCCTCGGACGCGAGCGCCGCCGGGAAGACGGACGGGTCGGCGGCCGAGGTGAGCAGCCACGAGCGGGACAGGCGGGCCGGCAGTGCGGCGGCGCGCTGATTGCGGTAGGGGGCCACGGGAGGTCCTTTCGGGGAGGAGGGACGGAGGGCCCCGGTGGTCCACGTCCTCGTGAGCGGGCCCGGGCCGCGGGCGCTGTCCATTGTAGGCGGCGCGCCGGGGCGGAGCGGCGCTCAGACGGTCAGGGGTGTGTGACGTCGGTCAACCCGCTCCTCGGGCCGGACGGGGCCCGGCGCCGTTCCCGTGCCGAAGGGCGCACCACCGAGGGCTTCCCGGCCGTGCGCGGAGACCCAGTTGCGCAGATCGGGTCCCACCGGCACGATCCGGGAGGGGTTGATGTCCTCGTGGACGATGTAGTAGTGCTCCTTGACCTGCTGGAAGTCCACGGTGTCCCCGAACCCGGGGGTCTGGAAGAGGTCCCGGGCGTAGCCCCACAGGTGCGGCATCTCCGTGAGCTTGTTGCGCGAGCACTTGAAGTGGGAGTGGTAGACGGGGTCGAAGCGCACCAGGGTGGTGAACAGCCGCACGTCGGCCTCGGTGATTTGCTCCCCCATGAGGTAGCGGCGGGTGGCCAGGCGGTCCTCGAGCCAGTCCAGCGCGGCCCAGAGCCGGTCGTAGGCCTTCTCGTAGGCCTGCTGGGAGCCGGCGAAGCCGCACCGGTAGACGCCGTTGTTGACCTCGGTGTAGACGCGCTGCATCACCTCGCGCATCTCGTCCTCGAGCTCGGCCGGCCAGAGGTCGGGGGCGCCCTCCCGGTGGAACGCGCCCCACTCCTTGGCGAGGTCCTCGGTCAACTGGGGGAAGTCGTTGGTCACGACCTTGCCGCTGGCGATCTCCACGACGGCGGGAACGGTGATCCCGCGCGGATAGTCCGGGTAGCGGGCGAAGTACGCCTCCTGGAGCCGCTCGATGCCCAGCACGGGGTCCCGCCCGTCGGGGTCGAGGTCGAAGGTCCACGACCGGGCGTCGTGCACCGGCCCGGGCAGGCCCACCGGGAGCGCGTCCTCCAGGCCCAGCAGGCGGCGCACGATCAGGGTGCGGTTGGCCCAGGGGCAGGCCCGGGCGGCCACGAGCCGGTAGCGCCCGGCCTCGACCGGCCAGACCTGCGACCCCTCGCCCACACGGGCGGTGGCGGGGTCGCGGACGATCCGGTCCTCGATGTAGGTGGTGTCCCGGGTGAACTCCTCGCCGGGGCGCACGTAGGCGCCGGCGGTGCTGTGCTCGGACTGCTGGGTGCTGCGTTGCGACATGGTGGCTCCTCGGGGCTGCACTGCTGGACGGCGGGGCGCCGGCCGGGCCCGTGACGGAGCGGCCGCGGGTTCCCCCCTGCTTTTGATGATATGTCACGCACCGGGAAGATGCCAGGCAGAGTTCCGTCGGAGGTGAGGTCTAGAGTGGAGCCGACCAGCAACCTCCAGCACGGGATCCCGCCCATGAGCAGCCACGGCAACGAGCCCGAGTACGGGCAGCGCGCACCCCGCCAGGACCCTCCGGCACCCGTCCCGGCGCCGCGGGCCTCTCCGCGGGCCACCCGCCGGATGGCCCGCGGCCTCTCCTTCACCCTCGTCATGCTGGGCATCCTGCTCGGCGCCGGGCTCGTGGCACTGGGCGAGCCCTGGGGCTGGGCCGCCGGCGCCCTGCTGGCCGTGCCGGGCGCGGTCGGCTTCGTCGCCGTCCAGGCGCAGCTGCACCCGGCCCTCCAGGACCCCGCGGTACCCCCGCTGCGGAGCCGTTCGAGGCTGTGGCTGATCCCCACGGCCCTGCTGCTGCTCGGGTGCGCCCCCCTGGCCGGGGTGTTCGCGGTGGAGTCCGCCCTCGAGGGCACCGCCCGCGCCGAGCTGGTCGACGACTACGTCGGCGTGCTGGTCGTCTGCGGCATGTCCTTGATGGTCGCCGCGGGCCTGGGCTTCGGCCTGGTCGCCATGGCGTCGTTCACCCCGCCCGACGACGACGACTCGCCGCTGCGCCCGACGGGCTACGCGGAACGCCTGCGGCGACCCGACCCCCGGGAGCACTACGACTCGGAGTGGATCCGCAGCCACCCCCGGACCCGGTACGGCCGCGACGGAGGTCCTCCGCCGGAGGAGCTGCCCGGCGGTTGACTTTTGTTGATGTATCAATATATACTGGGAGGTCTTTCCCCGTACGAGAGGATCCCCGCATGAACCCCCCGGAGCCCACCGAGGTCAACTGGCTGTCCGACGAGGAGCAGTGCGCCTGGCGGAGCTTCCTGGCCCTGAGCCGCAGCATGCAGACCGCGGTCGACCGCCAGCTGTCCCGGGACAGCTCGCTGTCCGGCTCGGAGTACGAGGTCCTCGTCCAGCTCTCGGAGAGCGCCACGGGGGTCGTCCGGTCCCGGGACCTCCTAAACGAGCTCGGCTGGGAGCGCAGCCGGCTGTCCCACCTGCTCTCCCGCATGGCCCGGCGCGGGCTGCTCGAGCGCCTGCCGTGCGACAGCGACGCCCGTGGCCTCGACGTGCGGATCACCCCGGAGGGCCGCCGGGCCATCGAGTCCGCCGCCCCGAGCCATCTCGAGATGGTGCGCGCGGCGTTCATCGACCACCTGACGCAGGAGGAGATGGACACGCTGCGCCGCCTGTCCGGCAAGGTCGTCCCCCGGCTCGAGGAGCTGGGGCTGTGCTGACACCGGCCCCCTGACCCGCCCCGGCGGGTCGCTCCCGGCGGGGCGCTCCCAGCGGAGCGGTCGGGTGCGGAAAGGGGACAGGCCCTGCCGCATGGGGGGATCGGCAGGGCCTGTCGGGCATCCCGATCGGGGGAATGGGACGCCAGTCGCCGGCAGGAACCATCCGGGGCCGATGGGGGGATCGCACCCGGGCCATCGCCGACGACAGATTCACCATAGACCCAGTGATCTGCATGGGCAAGCCACTCTTCCGGTTTACATCCAGAAAACGCACAGGGCGCCGTGACCCCCCTTCCCGGTGGCTCCCGGGCCCCTGTTCCCGCGTGCCGAGCGGGCCCCGGAGTGGACGTGCACGACCTGCTCCACCCGCGGCGCCGGCTCGTGGCGCGGAGGACTACTTCACGTCCGAGGGGTGCTTCGCGAGCGGCACCACGGTGATGTCCGCGTAGGGGAACAGCGGGAGCTTCTGCAGGATCTCGTGCAGCTCGTCGTGGGAGTCGACGTCGAGGACCGAGTAGCTGGCGTGCCCGCCGACCACGCGCCAGATCTCCGGCCACTTGCCGGCGCGCTGCAGCTCCTGGGAGTAGGCCTTCTCGGTGGCCCTGAGCTCCGCGGCCTGATCGGCGGGCATCTCGGCGGGCAGGTCGACGTCCATGTGGACCAGGTACTTCACGGAGGATGTCCTTCCGGTGCGGTGGGTGCCGCGGGCCCGGGCGGGCCGGACCCAGGGCAGGGCGTGCTACGGGGCCGGGGCGGTCCCGGCCTGGAGGTCGACGACGAGGTCGACGAAGCGGTGCAGCAGCGCGGAGCGGTCCTCGCGCCGCCACGCGACGGCGAGCTCGAGCAGCGGCGCGTGCTCGATCTCGCGGTACAGGACGCCCGCCAGCTGCACGGCACGCAGGCCGGCGGGGACCACGGCCACGCCGCCACCGGCGGCCACGAAGGCCAGCAGCGCGGACATCTCCCCCGCCACCCGCGCGATCCGGGGCTGGAACCCGGCCTGGCGGCAGAGGTCCGCGGCGGCCCGGTAGAGCACGGAGTCCGGCGGGCAGGCGACGAAGTCCTGCCCGTGCAGCTCGTGCACGGCCACCGGGCGGTCCTCGGCCAGGGAGCTCCCGGCGGGCACCGCGACCACGAGGGGCTCGCGCGCGACGACCCGGTGCTCGAGGTCCGGGGAGGCCACCGGGGGACGCAGCAGCGCGGCGTCCAGCGTGCGCTCCCGGAGCCCCTCCTCCATGGCGGGGGTGAGCATCTCGCCGTGCAGGGCCAGGGACAGTCCGGGCATGGCCTCCTCGGCCCGCCGGACCACGCCCGGCATCAGCCCGTAGGTCGCGGAGCCGCAGAAGCCGACGCGCAGCACGCCCGTGGTGCCCCGGCCGACCTGGTGGACGTCGGCCTCGAGGGTCTCGATCTCGCCGAGGATCCTCCGCCCCCGGTCGAGGAGGACCTGCCCGGCCGCGGTGAGATCCACCCGGCGGGTGGTCCGGTCCAGCAGGCGCACCCCCAGCTGCTCCTCGAGCTGGCGGATCTGCTGGGACAGGGGCGGCTGGGCCATGTGCAGGCGCTTGGCGGCCCGGCCGAAGTGCCGCTCCTCGGCCACGGCGATGAAGTAGTTGAGCTGCCGGATCTCCATCGTGGACGGCCGTCCTTCCGCTCGCTCCGCGGGGTCGTCGTCGACCCCGCCCGCATATTGATGCGCAGAATACACGGGAACCACAGTACTGAGGCAGCACTTCGTCCCAATCCCGCGCTGCGGTGCCTCCCGGCGGAGCACCGGCGACCGTGACGGGGCCCGGCGGGAGTGGTGGAATGGGGCCATGCGCACCGACATCCCCGCGGATCGGCACGGTTCCTTCGCCCGGACGGTCAAGTCCCTGGTCGTCCCCCGCCCGATCGCGTGGGTCAGCTCCCGCTCGGCGGCGGGCGTGGACAACCTCGCTCCGCACTCGTTCTTCACGGTGGCCTCGAGCACGCCCACGATCGTCCAGTTCGTCTCCGTCGGAGAGAAGGACAGCCTCCGCAACATCCGGCGGACCGGGGAGTTCGTGGTCAACTTCGCGCCGGCGGGCCTGTTCGAGCGGATCAACGCCACGAGCACCGACTATCCCCCGGAGATCAGCGAGTTCGACGCCGTGGGTCTCACCCGCGAGCCGTCGCTCACCGTGGGCGTGCCCCGCGTCGCGGAGTCCCCGGCCGCCATCGAGTGCCGGCTGCACGCGCAGCCCCTGCCGATCGGGGACAGCTTCCTCGTCTTCGGCGCGGTCACGCACGTGGTCGTCGACGAGGAGGACATGGACGAGCGGGGTCCCCTGGTGCGGGCCTTGGAGCCGATCGCCCGGCTCGGGCGCGACGAGTGGGGCGAGCTCGGGCGGATCCGCTCGATCCGGCGCGTCCCCTACCGGGACGCCGCCCCGGAGGCGGACCTGCCCTGAACCCCCGGCCTCAGAGCCGCACGCCCGTGCGCTCCAGCCGGCGGCGGACCTCGCGGCGCTGGACCTTGCCGAGCATCGTGCGCGGGAGCTCGTCGACGGCCACGATCCGCCGGGGCACCTTGTAGCGGGTGACCTCGGCGTAGCAGTGCTCGCGCAGGGCGTCCTCGTCGAGCTCCGTGCCCGGCGCCAGGACCACGGCCGCGACGACGACCTCGCCGCCGCGCGGGTCCGTGAGCCCCACGACGGCGGCGTCCTCGACGCGGTCGTGGCGCCGCAGCGCGTTCTCCACCTCGGTGGGGGCCACGTTGAACCCGCCGGTGATGACGACCTCCTTGAGCCGGTCGACCACCTGCAGGAAACCGGCGTCGTCGACCGTGGCGATGTCGCCGGTGCGCAGCCACCCGTCCGCGGTGAGGGCCCGGGCGGTCTCGTCGGGACGCTGCCAGTACCCCTGGAAGACCTGCGGGCCGCGCACCCACAGCTCTCCCTCGTGCTCCCGGGGGACGTCCTCGAGGGTCTCCGGGTCGACGAGCCGGATCTCGGTGGACGGGAAGGGGATCCCGATGGAACCGGCGCGGCGGGAGTCGTTGAGCGGATTGCACGCCACGAGCGGGGAGCACTCGGTGAGCCCGTAGCCCTCGATCAGGGCCCCGCCCGTGGCCTGCTCCCACCGCTCCACGAGCGGGACGGGCAGGGTCATGGCCCCGGAGACGGCCACCGGGATGCCCCGCAGGTCGGCGCCCTTCTCCTGCGCGGCGTCGAGCAGCTTCTGGTAGACCGGCGGCACGGCGGGCAGCACGGTGGGCCGCGAGCGCTTCATCGCCTTGAGGACGAGGTCGGCCCGCACGGTCGGGAACAGCACGAGCTCCGCCCCCAGGGAGATCGCGAAGGTCACCCCCAGGGTCAGGCCGAAGGCGTGGAAGAGGGGCAGCACGCCGTGCACCACCTCGTGCTCGGTGGAGCCGAGCCAGTGCTGGCCCATGAGGGCGTTGGACTCGAGGTTGCGGTGGGTGAGCATCGCGCCCTTGGGCAGGCCCGTGGTGCCGGAGGTGTACTGCAGCAGGGCGAGGTCGTGGGCGGTGGGCCGCGGGTGCTCCACCGGGATCGGGTCCGCGGCCAGCAGCTGCCGCCACGGGATCGTGCCCGGCGCCGGACCGGTGAGCTGGGCGCGGGAGGCCCGGACGGTGGGCAGCGGCAGGCGCAGGGCCAGCTGCTGGGTCCGCGGCATGGCCGCCGTGATGTCCACGGCCACGACCGCGTCGACCCGCAGCCCGGCGGGCAGCGATCGGATCCGCTCGGCCGCCCGGTCCCACACGATCGCCACGCGCGCGCCGTGGTCCTCGAACTGGTGGCGCAGCTCGGACTCGGTGTAGAGCGGGTTGTGCTCCACGACGACGGCGCCCAGGCGCAGCACGGCGTAGAACGCCACGATGTGCTGCGGGCAGTTCGGCAGGACGATCGCCACGCGGTCCCCGCGGCGCACGCCGAGCCGGCGCAGCCCCTCGGCGGCGCGCTCGACCTGCAGCCCGAGCGCGGCGTAGGTGGTCCGGGCCCCGAAGAACTCGAGGGCGGTCTTCCCGCCGTGGCGGGCCACCGACCGCTCGAGCAGGTGCACCAGCGAGGTCTCCGGCAGGTCCAGGTCCACGGGGACCCCTGCGTCGTAGCTGGCGGTCCAGGGGCGGGCACGCAGGAAGTCGCGCGTGGATTCGGCAGGCATGGCCCGTACACTACTCGGCGCCCGGCACGGGCTCCCAGTCCCGGCGGCGCGCCCGCCCGTAGACTTCGATGACATGACCCCCTCCTCGACACCCGGCTCGCCCTCCGCCGACGACCCGATGCCCTGGTCGGACACCGACCCGCTCGACACCACGGACGCCACGCGCCCGATCCCCCCGGTCAGCAGGTTCCGCGGGACGGGCACCTCCGACCACACCGCGCCGCAGCGCCGCGCACCGGACACCGGCACCGAGGACTGGGCGTGGTACGACGACGACGCCCAGCACACCCGGCCACTGCCGGCGGTGGGCGCCCAGCGCCCGGTGCCGGAGCACCACGCACCGCCTCCCGAGCTCGGCCCGCGCACCGACCCGACGCCCGTGGTCGGGGGCGGCGGACACGCGGCCGGGCCGGGCGGGGTGCCCGATCGCCCTGCTCCCGGGCAGCCTGCCCCCGGGTACCCCGCCCCCGGCGCGGGTCCCCTGCCGGTGGATCCGGCGATCCGCTACGCCCGGCAGCGGGAGGAGTTCGGCGGGTTGCAGCTGGTCCCCGGCTTCTTCGGCTGGCTCAGCGCCCTGGCCGTGACCTGGCTGCTGCTGGCGCCGGCGGGTCTGGCCGCGGCCGCCCTGGGCTTCCGGGTCGACAGCGGCATGGGCGGGGTGGTCGACGACCTGGCCGCCGGGTCCGCGGCGGCCTGGACGGGGGCCGCGGTGCTCGGCCTCGTCGAGTTCGTCGCCTTCCTCGGCGGCGGGTACGCCGCGGGCCGGATGGCCCGCTTCTCGGGCGCCCGGCAGGGCGTGTCCGTGTGGCTGTGGTCCCTGGTCGGCCGCTCCGTGGCGACCGTGGCCGGGCTGGTGTGGGCCGACACCATCGGACTCGCCCCGGTCGGCGTCTCGGCGCAGGCGCTCATCGGGGACCTGCTCGTCCCGGGGCTGATCGCGGTGGCCGCCGTCCTCGTCGTCGACCTGCTCGGCGCGGTGCTCGGCGGGATGTGGGGCACCCGCTACCACCGCCGGGTCGACCGCTGGGGAGACACCGGAAGGTAACGTTCGCGCCCGGACCGTGTTGGATTCGCATCCGACCACAAGAAGGGGGACAATCGGAGCACCTCGGTGAGATCCGTCACCCCCACGCGGAAATCTGCGGACCGGCCCATCGAGCAGCACCCGGAGGAAACGCCCATGCCGTCCACCCTTGTCGCCGTCGTCGATGACCACGAGGTCGTCCGCGAGGGCGTCCGCCTCGTCTCCATGACGTCCCAGGCGGACGTGAAGCTCGTCGGATCGGCCTCCACCGTGCCGGGCCTCCTGGACCAGCTGGGCCGGGACCCGGAGAACCCCGCCCTGACCGCCCAGGGCGCGAAGCGGATCGAGTGCGAGGTCGTGCTCCTGGACCTCTCCCTGGACGACATGTCCCGCCCCGCCCCCAACGTGGAGCTGCTGCGGGCCGCGGGCATGAAGGTGCTGATCTTCAGCATCGGGGAGAACGCCGCCCTGATCCGCGAGGCGCTGCGGGCGGGCGCGCTGGGGCTCGTCCGCAAGTCGGACCCCCTCGAGCACGCCATCGAGGAGGCCCGCAACATCGCCGAGGGCAAGCCCGTGATCACCAAGGAGCTCGCGGCCGCGATCGACGGCGACGTCGAGTTCTCCCGGGCCAGCCTCTCCCCGCGCGAGCAGGAGACCCTGCGGCTCTACGCCTCCGGCTTCGCCCAGGTCCAGGTGGCCCGCCGGATGGGGATCAAGCAGAGCGCCGTGAAGACCAACATCGACCGCATCCGCGAGAAGTACGCGCGCGTGGGCCGGCCGGCCCCGACGAAGATCGACCTGCGCATCCGGGCGATCGAGGACGGCCTCGTGGAGCCGACGGCGGACGTCAACACGGCGGAGAAGCACCGGTGAGCCGCCCCCGGCTCCGGTGAGGACCGCCGCTCCGTGAGCCACGCCGCGCCCCGCTCCCCGCTCGCCTACCGGAAAGTCCCGGCCCGGCGGCGCCGCACCGGTCTCCTGGTGCCGGCCTCGCCGCAGGAGCTGGGGATGAACTCCTACCGGATCCTCCTGCTCGCGAACATCTGCCACGGGCTGGTGGCCGTCGCGCTGTTCCTGGAGTCCCTCACCGTCCTGGAGGACCAGCTGCGCTCCTTCGCGCCGTGGCACCTGGTCTTCCTGGCCGTGCTGCTGCTCAACGGGTGCGTGCTGCTGCTGCAGGCGGCCCGGCAGCAGGTGCGGACCTGGCCGGTGCTGGCGGCCCCGGTGCTGGTCGCGCTCGCCGTCGTCACCCTGCCGCTGGCCTGGACGGGCGCCGCTCCGCCCCAGGACCCGTGGGTGGAGCCGTTCATCCTGCTCGCGGCCGCCGCCACCGTGGCCGTGTGGAGCCTGGAGCTGGCCGTGGCGTACCTGGCCTCGGTGACGGTCCTCTACGTCCTGGTCATGGCGAAGACGGCGGCCGCGCCCGACATCATGGACGTGCTGTTCGACGCCACGAGCCGGATCGCGTTCGGCGTGGTGCTGGTGGTGCTGATCAGCTTCGTCCTCAGGGGCGGGCGGAACGCGGACCAGGTCTACGCGGACGCGATCGCCCAGGAGCTGCAGCTGACCCGCTCCCGGTCCCAGGCCGAGGAGCAGGAACGGCTGGACCGCCTCATCCACGACAACGTCATGGCGGCCCTGCTCGACGCCGGCCGTGCCCCGGGCCCGGTCCAGCGGCGCACCCGCGAGCTGGCCCAGCGCGCCCTCGACGTCCTCGTCTTCGAGGAGCGCCGCGCCCAGGGCAAGGGCACCACGATGGTGCACACGCTGCTGGACGACCTGCTCGAGTCCCTGTCCCCGTGGCGCAACCGGGTGCGCTTCAACAGCATCACGCCCTACATCAGGCCCCCCGGGGAGCCGCGGCCCCTGCTCCCCGCGGAGACGGCGCAGGCCCTGGTCCAGGCCATCACCGAGGCGGTCTCCAACAGCGCCCGGCACTCGGGCACCGACATCACGTTCGTGACCATGGACGGCGGCGTGTGCCCGCCCACCCCGATCAATCCCGAGGGCTTCTACCTGCGCTTCCAGGTGGTGGATCGGGGCCGCGGCTTCCAGCTGCGCAGCGTCGACTCCCGGCGGCTCGGGGTGCGCGTGTCCATCCTGGGCAGCGTGCAGCACGTGGGCGGCGCGGTCGACGTCGACACCGCACCGGGCCGGGGCACCAGCGTGACGATCCTCTGGCCGCGGGACGCCCGCCCGTGATCTCCCGCGCGCTCTTCCACCCGCTGATCCTGGTGGCCTGCACGGTCTTCTTCCTGATCCCCGTGGTGCTCGGCATCCTGCAGACGCAGAACATGGACAAGCCGGAGCTCATGCAGGCCGCGCTCGTCACCTACGTGATCGCCGTGGCCCTCGTCGTCTACCCGTACGGGCGACGCCGGCTGCCCGACCTGCCCACGGCCCTGGCCGTGCTGCTCATGCTGGTCTCGATCCAGCGCTCCTTCGACGCCCTGGACCCCCAGGCCGAGCTGTTCGGCGGGCAGTGGTTCACCCTGGGCTTCGACGGCTTCCTCGTGGTCCTGGGCATCCGCCGCCGCGGCGGGTGGGGCTGGGTCACGCTGGTGATCGCCGTGGCCATCTCCATGACGTGGGGCTCACGCTCTGCCCTCGGGGTGTGGGACGCCGCCCTGAGCAACGCCGCGGCCGCGGCCCTGCTGCTCGCGAGCCAGCTGATCTCCCGCGAGTACGACCGTGCCTCCGTGGCCTTCGCGGAGGCCCGGGACATGGTGGCCTCGGCCCGGTCCCACGAGGAGGCCGAGAAGGACACCGTCAACGCCTCCGTGCAGCGCGTGCACGAGGTGCGCCGCCTCGCGGGAGGACTGCTCGAGCGCATCGCGCACGACTCCTCCCCCGTCTCCGACTACGAGATCGACCAGTTCCGGCTCACGGAGGCGCAGCTGCGGGACTCCATCCGGGGCCGCTCGATCGCCACCCCGTACCTGCTCGAGGTCACCCGTGCGGCACGGGCCCGGGGGGTGCTCGTGGACATCCTGGACGAGCGGGGCAAGCCCCTGCCCACCGCCGTGCTGCGGGCCGCGACCCGGCAGTCGATGGAGGTGCTCAACGCCGCGACGTCCGGCTCGGTGACGATCCGGGCCTTCCCCGAGGGGGACCCCACCGCCGTGTTCATCGTCCACGACGGCAACGCGGGGGACGAGGAGCCCGTGGCCATCGAGATCGCCGACGGCACCGGGGAGATCTCCCGGTTCTGACCCGGGCCGGGGCGACCACCGGCCCGCGGCATGCACCGGGCCGGCCGCACTGCACCGGAGGACGGGTGCGCGGCACCCGGCCCGGGCCGTCCACAGCGGCGCGCGCGGGCGCCGTGGCCGCTCCCGGCACTCCTACGGTGATCCCATGGACACCGTTTCCGCCGGGCACGACCCGGACCCCTCCGACTCCGGCCCCACCGGCGGCGCGCCCCGCCCCGACGACGCCCTGCGCGCCGTGCTCTGCGGGGACGGAGTGCGCCGCTGCCCCTGGGCTCCCACGGGACCGGCCGCCCTCGAGGAGCACGACCACCGCTGGGGAGCACCGCCCGCCGACTCCCCCGGCTGGTTCGAGGCGCTCAGCCTCGAGATCCTCCAGGCGGGCCTGGCCCGGTGGAGCATCGCCCAGCGCCGGGAGGGGCTGCGCCGGGCGTTCCGGGGCTTCGTCCCCGAGGAGGTCGCGAGGATGACCGAGGACGACGTCGACGAGCTCCTGCTCGATCCCGCGGTCATCCGCAACCGGGTGAAGATCGAGGCCGTGGTGCACAACGCCCGCGCGTGCGCCGGGCTCGGCGCCGTGGACTGGGCGCGGCAGGCCGGGAGCCCTCCGGAGGGCGCGCGGCCGCCCGGGTCCGTGCTGGAGCTGACCCGCCGCTCCCCCGAGGGGGACGGGCTCGCCGCCCGGTTCAAGGAGCAGGGGCTCGTCTTCGTGGGTCCCACCACCGCCCACGCGTTCCTGCTGCGCGCGGGCGTGCTCCCCGGTCACCTCGCCGGGTGCTTCAGGGCCGTGCCTGGAACCGCAGGATCCGGGTGACGGCCTCCTCGACCTGCGCCGGGCCCGCGGCGAAGGAGAGCCGGACGGTCCGGTGGCCGCGCGCGGCGTCGAAGTCCAGCCCCGGCACGACCGCCACGGCCTCCGCCTCCAGCAGGCGGCGGCACCACTCCAGGGAGCTGCCGTGGCGCTCGAGCTGCTCCCCCAGGTCCGCGTAGAGGTAGAACGCGCCGTCCGCCGGCGCGCTCTCGCCCCAGCCGAGGGCGGGCAGGGCGTCCAGGAGCAGGCTCCGGGAGCGCGCGAACTGCTCGACCGCCCGGTCCGCCTCGGCGTAGGCCTCCTCGGTGAACGCCTCCACGGCCGCGTGCTGGGCGGCGGCGGGCGGGCAGAGGCTGACGTTGCCGGCGAGCGCGTCGACCGGGGCCACGAGGTCGCGGGGCAGCAGGGCCCAGCCCAGCCGCCACCCGGTCATCCCCCAGTACTTGGAGAAGGAGGAGATGACCACGGCACCGGGCTCGTGCTCCCACACGCAGGTGCCGCGGTACGGCCCACCGCCACGGCCGCCGCTCCCCGCCGGGGCGGTGTGCACGATGCCGTGGTAGATCTCGTCGCTGATCAGCCGCGTCCCGTGCTCGGCGCACCACCGGGCCAGTGCCGCCAGCTCGGCGGGCTCCAGCACGGTGCCGGTCGGGTTGGCAGGACCGGCCACGACCAGGCCGTGCAGCGGGCCGTGCGCGGCCACCGCGGCGTCGAGCACCGCCGGCGTGGGCTGGAACCGGGTCGCCGCCCCGCAGTCGAGCTCCACCACCTCCGCGCCCAGGGCGGACAGGGTGTTGCGGTAGGCCGGGTAGCCCGGGCGGCACACCGCCACCCGGTCCCCCACGTCGAAGGCCGCGAGGAAGGTCAGGACCAGCGCCCCCGAGGCACCCGTGGTGACGGCGACCTGTTCCGGCGCGACGTCGAGGCCGTACCACCGGGCGTAGTGCCCGGCCACGGCGCGGCGCAACGGCTCGATCCCGAGGGCGGGGGTGTAGCCCAGTCCCTCGTTGCGGGCGTGCACCCGGGCGGCCGCGCGGGCCACGACCTGCGGGGCGCCGCCGGAGGGCTCGCCGGCGCAGAGCGAGACGACGTCGCGGCCGGCGGCGCGCAGCTGCTCGACGTCGGCGAGGATCTCCATCACCCGGAACGGCGGGACCGCCGAGCGTGCGGACGGGCGGGGCTGCGGGCGCGGTTGCATGGCCCCACCCTACGACCGGAGGCCGCGGCGGGGCCGTCCGTCGCGGACCGGGTGCACTTCGGGGGACAGACTTTCGTCCAGGGCCTGGGCCATACTTGACGCAGTCCTGGACGCCGGGAGGCCGCGCTGAGGCGGATCTCCGGGCGTGGGGGGACAGGTCCCCGGTGGAAGCACCGGAGACCGACCGGGAAGGTCGCCGCCGCGGCGGCGTCGCACGAGTGATCCGTCGTGAATGAGATGTGTGATTGTGTCTGGGGGGATTTCAATCACGGGTCCACGAGAGATGCGACGCCTCGCGCGGCCGGCGACCACCCCGTTCCACGTCCGCGCGGCGCCGGGCACCGGCCCGGCGGGGAGAGCCGCAGACGTGGAGGCCCGCTCGTCGACGACGCAGCACACGGCCCCGCACCGATCGGTGCGGGGCCGTTGCCGTGCCGGTCGGTCCGGGGCGCCGCCGGGGCTCACTCGAGCAGCAGCGCCGGTTCCTCGAGGATCCGGGCGACGTCCGCGGTGAAGCGGGCGGCGAGGTCCCCGTCCACCACCCGGTGGTCGAAGGAGCCGGCCAGCGTGGTGACCCAGCGCGGGACCACAGCGCCGTCCACGACCCAGGGCTTCTGCTTGATGCTGCCGAAGGCGACGATCGCCACCTCACCGGAGTTGATGATGGGCGTGCCGGTGTCCAGGCCGAGGGCGCCGATGTTGGTGATGGTCAGGGTGCCGTTCTGCATGTCCGCCGGCTGGGTGCGTCCCGCCCGCGCGGTGCGCGAGAGCTCGTCGAGAGCCACGGCCAGCTCGCGCAGCGAGAGCTCCTGTGCTTCCTTGATGTTGGGGACCATGAGCCCGCGCGGGGTCGCGGCGGCGATGCCCAGGTTCACGAAGTGCTTGACGAGGATCTCCTCGTCCGTCCACGTCGCGTTGACCTGCGGGTTGCGGGCCACGGCCCAGACGACGGCCTTGGCCAGCACCAGCAGGGGCGTGACCTTGACGCCCTCGTAGTCCGGGGCGGCCTTCAGCCGCTGGACGAACTCCATGGTGCGCGTGGCGTCGACCTCCACGAACACCGAGGCGTGCGGGGCGCTGAACGCGCTGCGCACCATGTTCTGCGCGGTGGCCTTGCGCACGCCCTTGACGGGGACCCGCTCGATCCGCTCCTCGGCGGCGGGCGCGCGGCGCCGGGCCCCGGCCTCGCCGAGCCGGGCGACGTGGGCCATGAGGTCCTGCTTGGTGATCTGTCCCGCGGCCCCGGTCGCGGGGACCTCGGCGAGGTCGACGCCCAGGTCCCGGGCGGCCTTGCGGACGGGCGGCTTCGCCAGCGCCGGGCGGCGCGGGACCGCCGCCGCCGGAGCCGCAGCGGCCGCAGCCGTCGCGGCGACCGCAGTCGGCGCAGCGGCCGGACCCGGCCCGTCGGGGCGGCCGGGCCGGCGCCAGACGCCGCTGTCGCCGGCGAGGCGGGCGGCGCGGCCGGCGATGCCCTGGGCGGCCGTGCCGATCCCCCCGCCGAGCCCGGTGCTCAGCGGGCCGCGGGTGAGCTTCTCCGCCCACCCCGCGGAACGGTCGGGCTGCGGGGAGGGCTCGGGGGCCGGCGGCGGGGTGCTCCGGCGGCGCCGGCGCACGGGGTCGGCCTTGGGCCCGGAGCCCACCAGCGGGCGGTCCTCGTCGGCGTCGGGCTGCTCGGGAGGCACCCGGGTCTCGCCCAGGATCCCCGGCGTCCCCTCCGGGCCGGCTCCCGCGCCGGCCGCCTCCTCGGGGGAGCCGACGGCGATGATCGGGGTGCCGACCTCGACCGTGCGGCCCTCGGACACGAGCAGGTCCAGCACCGTCCCCGCGTAGGGGGACGGGAGCTCGACCACGGACTTGGCCGTCTCGATCTCGACCAGCACCTGGTTGACCGTGACGGTCTCCCCCGGCGCCACTCTCCACGCGAGGATCTCCGCCTCGGTCAGGCCTTCGCCGACGTCGGGCAGCTTGAAGATCTGGGACATGTCAGTACTTCCTCTCTCGCACGGCACCCGGGCCGGCGGCGGTGCCGCCGGCCCGGGGGTCCGGCGACCGGGTCGGCGGGGTCAGTAGGCGAAGGACCGGTCCAGGGCCTCGAGGATCCGGTCGAGGTCCGGCACGTACTGGTCCTCGACGGCCGCCACGGGGTACGGCAGGTGGAAGGCGCCCACCCGCAGCACCGGCGCCTCGAGGGAGTAGAACGCCCGCTCGGTGATGCGGGCGGCGATCTCCCCGCCGAGCCCGCCGAAGGTCGGGGCCTCGTGGGCGACGACGAGGCGCCCGGTCCGGCGCACGGAGTCCTCGACGGTGTCGAAGTCGATCGGCGACAGGGACCGCAGGTCGATCACCTCGACGCTGCGGCCGTCCTCCTCGGCGGCCTGCGCGGCGGCGAGGGCGACGGGCACGAGCGGGCCGTAGGCCACCACCGTGGCGTCCTCCCCCGGCCGCACCACCTGCGCGGAGAACGGGTCGGCGGTGGGGCGCCGGGTGTCCACCGCGCCCTTGAGCCAGTACCGCCGCTTGGGCTCGAAGACGATTACCGGGTCCTCGCACGCGATGGCCTGCTGCGTCATCCAGTAGGCGTCCTGGGCGTTGGACGGCGTGATGATGCGCAGTCCCGCGGTGTGGGCGAACAGGGCCTCCGGGGACTCCGAGTGGTGCTCGACCGAGCCGATCACCCCGCCGTACGGGATCCGGATGGTCACCGGGACCGTGACGTCCCCGCCCGTGCGGTTGCGCATCTTGGCCAGCTGCGTGGTGATCTGGTTGAAGGCGGGGAAGGAGAAGCCGTCGAACTGGATCTCGCACACCGGCCGGTACCCCCGCAGGGCGAGCCCGACGGCGGTGCCCACGATCCCGGCCTCCCCCAGCGGGGTGTCCATCACGCGGTGCCCGCCGAAGTCCTTCTTGAGTCCCTCGGTGACGCGGTAGACACCGCCCAGGGAGCCGATGTCCTCGCCCATGAGCAGCACCCGGGGGTTCTCCTCCATGGCCCGGCGCAGGCCGGCGTTGACCGCCTTGGCGATCGTCAGGTCGGGAGCGGCGTTCATGCGAGGTCCTCCTCGGTGCCGGCGGAGCGCTCGTCGGGGACCCCGTCGACGGGGTCGGCGGCCACGGTCAGGCTCGCGGCCTGGGTGCCGCGGTCGGGCCCGGCTGTGCCGGTCCCGCCGTCGTCCTGGCTCCCGCCCGGGCTGTCGTCGTCGAAACCGGCCTGGTAGGCCGCGTACCAGGCGCGCTCCTCCTCGACGAGGGGGTGCGGCTCGGCGTAGGTCCGGTCGAAGAACTCCTCGAACGAGGGCGGTTCCATCGCCAGCACGTGGGTGCGGGCCTGCTCCGCGAAGGCCTGGGCGTCGGCCGCGACCGCGTCGAAGAAGGCGTCGCCCGTGCCGTGGTCCTCGCGCAGGTGGGCCTCGAGGCGGAGCAGGGGGTCGAGCTCGGCCCAGTGCCGCTCGTCCTCCCGCAGCCGGTACTTGGTGGGGTCGTCGGCGGTGGTGTGGGCGCCGAGGCGGTAGGTCTCGGCCTCCACGAGCACGGGGCCCTGCCCGGCGCGGGCCTTCTCCAGCGCGTACCGGGAGGCGGCCAGGACCGCCAGGACGTCGTTGCCGTCCACGCGGATCCCCTCGAAGCCGTACCCGGCGGCGCGCTCGGCCAGGGGCACGCGGGACTGGGTGCTGAAGGGCACCGAGATGGCCCACTGGTTGTTCTGCACGAAGAAGACCACCGGTGCGTCGTAGGACGCGGCGAACACCATGCCCTCGTGGACCTCGCCCTGGGTGGAGGTGCCGTCCCCGAAGTACACGACCGCGGCGGACGGCTCGACCTCGCGGCCCTCGGCCTCGGCCGCGCGGCGGTCCAGGTCGATGCCCATGGCGTAGCCCACGGCGTGCGGGACCTGGCAGCCGAGGACGATCGAGTAGACGTTCATGTGGTGCCGGCTGGGCTTCCACCCCCCGGCGCTGTGGCCGCGGAAGACGGTGAGCAGCTCGGCGGGCTCGACGCCCCGCTCGATCGCCACGGCGTGCTCGCGGTAGGTCGGGAAGACGTGGTCGGCCGGGCGCAGCGCGCGGGCGGAGCCCACCTGGGCGGCCTCCTGTCCGCGCATCGGCGCCCAGAGCACCAGTTGGCCCTGCCGCTGGAGGTTGGTCGCCTCCTCGTCGAAGCGCCGGGCCAGCGCCATCGAGCGGTAGAGCCCGCACAGCTCCTCCACGCCGATGTCGCCGACGTGGGGCGAGAGCACGGGGTCCTCGTGCCGGCGGCCGTCCGGGTCGAGGAGCTGGACCAGCCGGGTGCGCACCTCCGGTGGCGGCACGGTGCGGTCCGGCACGCGGGCGGCCGGGGAGGATGGAGCGGCATCCATGGTCAGGACGTCCTTTCGGGTTGCTCGGGAGGGAGCCGGGCGGGTGCGCCCTCGGGTCAGAGCACGGGCGGGTGCGGGAACTGCGCGCACAGCTCGAGGAACCGGGTGTTGGCCTCGGGCTCCCCGATGGTCACGCGCACGCCCTCGTCGCCGAAGCGGCGCACGGCCAGCGCGTGGGCGTCGCACAGCTCGGCGAAGCCCCCGCTGTGCTCGCCGAGGCCGAGCCAGACGAAGTTCGCCTGGGTCTCCGGGTACGGCCAGCCGAGCTCGTCGAGCCCGGCCAGGACCCGCTCCCGCTCGTCGACGACCCGCTGGACGCGCTCGGCGACCTGGCCGTAGTGGCGCACGGAGGCGATGGCGGCCTGCTGGGCGAGATCGGTCACGGAGAACGCCGGGGAGGCCTGGCGCAGGTACTGGGTGATCCCCTGGCCCGCCACGGAGTAGCCGATCCGCAGCCCGGCCAGCCCGTGGGCCTTGGAGAACGTCCGCAGCACCACGACGTTGGGGTGCCGGCGGTAGACGTCGATGCCGTCGACGAGGTCGTCGCGGCGCTGGAACTCCTGGTAGGCCTCGTCCACGACCACGACGACGTCGTGGGGCACCGCGGCGAGGAACTCCTCGACCTGGGCGGTGGTGAGGCTCGGGCCCGTCGGGTTGTTGGGCGTGCACAGCAGCACGACCCGGGTGCGCGAGGTGACGGCGGCGGCCATGGCCTCGAGGTCGTGCGAGCCGTCGCGGCGGTTGGGGACCGGGACGCTCAGGCCCCCGGAGAGCCCGATGCTGATGGGGTAGGCCTCGAAGGAGCGCCACGCGTGGACCACCTCGTCCGGGGCGCCGTCCTCGCCGGTGCCCACGAAGGCGCCGAGCAGCTGGTTGAGGGCGCCGAGGCTGCCGGCGCCGGTGACGATGTCCTCCGCGGGCACCCCGAGGAACTCGCCGAGCACCTCCCGCAGCTGCGCGGAGGTGGTCTCGGGGTAGCGGTGCACGGCGTCCCAGTCGGCGAGGACCTCGCGGACGGCCGGTACGGGCCCGAACGGGTTCTCGTTGGAGGACAGCTTGTAGGAGGGCAGCCCCTCCACCACGTGCGGCGGTTTGCCGGCCACGTAGCAGGGAAGCCGGGAGAGGGCGGGGCGCGGCAGGACCGCCGGGGTGGTGGCGGTGGCCGCGCCCGGGGCCGGGGTGTCTCCGGCCAGGGTGCGGGTAGCGTCGCTGGTACTCATGGAGGTCATGCTATCCCCGCTCCCCCGGGGATCCCCCGGTGCATGACGCCCGTCCGCCCGACTCCGTACTGCTCGGTCGGAAAAGCTACAACCCCGCCGTGGTTTTCTTGGCGGCGGGCCACAAACCGGGCACCGGAGGGGCTGCGGCCGCCGTGGGAGAATGTGCCCATGCCCAACACCGATCGCATCCTGTCCTCCGGTCGTGCCTCGCTCGCGGCCGCTGTCCCGGCCGTCGCGCTGGGCCCGCTCGACGGCCGCTACCAGCCGGTCGTCGCCCCTCTCGTCGACCACCTCTCCGAGGCCGCCCTCAACCGCAACCGCGTGCACGTGGAGGTCGAGTGGTTCATCCACCTCGCCGAGCGCTCGGTGCTGCCGGGCCTGGCGCCCCTGACCGACGAGCAGGTCGCCGGGCTGCGCCGGATCGTCACGGACTTCGACACGGAGGCGGTCGCCGAGCTCGCGGAGATCGAGGCCGTGACGGTCCACGACGTGAAGGCCGTGGAGTACTACATCGGGCGCCGCCTGCCCGCCCTGGGCCTCGAGCACCTCGTGCCGCTCGTGCACTTCGGCTGCACCTCCGAGGACATCAACAACCTCGCCTGGGCGCTGGGCATCAAGGACGCCACGACCGACGTGTGGCTGCCCGCCGCCCGGGCGCTCGTGACCGACGTCGCCGCCCTCGCCGGGTCCGCCGCGGGCACGCCGATGCTCTCCCGCACCCACGGCCAGCCCGCCACGCCCACGACCCTGGGCAAGGAGATGGCGGTGGTCGCCCACCGCCTGGGCCGCCAGCTCGCCCGGATCGAGCGCACCGAGTACCTCGGCAAGATCAACGGCGCCACCGGCACCTACGCGGCGCACTACGCCTCCGTGCCGGGCGCGGACTGGACGGAGGTCTCGCGCGGCTTCGTGGAGGGCCTGGGCCTGAGCTGGAACCCGCTGACCACCCAGATCGAGTCCCACGACTGGCAGGCGGAGCTCTACGCCGACCTCGCCCGGTTCAACCGGGTCCTGCACAACTTCTGCACGGACGTCTGGTCCTACATCTCGATCGGCTACTTCCAGCAGATCCCGGTGGAGGGGGCCACGGGCTCCTCCACCATGCCGCACAAGGTCAACCCCATCCGCTTCGAGAACGCCGAGGCGAACCTGGAGCTCTCCAACGCCCTGCTCGACGCCCTGGGCGCCACGCTCGTGACGTCCCGGTGGCAGCGCGACCTCACGGACTCCTCGTCCCAGCGCAACATCGGCGTGGCCTTCGGGCACTCCCTGCTCGCCGTCTCCAACGTGAGCAAGGGCCTGGCCCGCCTGGACGTGGCGGAGGACGTCCTGGCCGCCGATCTCGACCAGAACTGGGAGGTGCTCGCGGAGGCGATCCAGATGGTCATGCGCGCCGAGGCGATCGCCGGCGTCGAGGGCATGGACAACCCCTACGAGCGGCTCAAGGAGCTGACCCGCGGGCGGCGGGTGGACGCGGCACGGCTCCAGGAGTTCGTGGCCGGGCTGGGTCTCCCCCCGGAGGCCGAGCGCCGGCTCTCCGGGCTGACCCCCGCCACCTACACGGGCATCGCGGCCGAGCTCGTGCGCTTCCTCTGAGCCCGCGCCGCACGGACCCGCGCCGCACGGACCCGCGCCGCACGGACCCGCACCGCACGGACCCGCACCGTGCGGTGCGGGCACCCCGGGCGCACGGACCGGGCGGCCCGCGGCGGGCACCCCGTTCCCGGACGCCCTCCCCCGGGCGCCTCCCCGGGCGACGGGATCAGACGGAGGGCAGGTCGTGCAGGTTGTTGCAGGCGGTGTCCTCCGGCGCGGCCCACAGGCGCTTCTCGCACCCTGCCGACACCACGCGGACGCTGAGCCGGCCGGACGTGCCGGGGACGTAGTAGTCGTGCACCCCGCTCTCGATGTCCCGGATGATCCGGGTGATGGACCGCGGGGACCACACCTCGGCGGGATTGCACAGGGCGACGATGTTTCCGAGGGAATCCGTGCGGACCCCCGTGACGGGTCGATGGTCGGTCATCGGAAGAACTCCTGAGCTCGTGCCCCGGACCGGTGCTGCCGGCCGCGGGAATCAGCCTTGTACCACTGTCTCGGACGGTGCGCAATGCTCGGGGCCGGACGCGTCCCCGGTCCTTCGGGTTTTCTTTGCTTTCGACGACATCCGGCGTTCACTTTTGACTCACGACGCGTCTGCCGGGATCATCGTTGTTTGACCCCTCTCTACCCACGGCACCGGATCCAGCGCTGCGGGACCGGGGGGAAGGCGCCCGGCCCACGGTCTTCGGGGGAAGACCGGCCGGGACGCATCGGGGTACAGAGTTCATGACAGTGGGGGATCATGACAATGGATGGGGAACACTCGATCACGCTGCGGCTGCTGGGCAACGTCGAGGTCGAACTCGACGGCTCGGTGCTGGCCCTCGGCCACCGCCAGCAGCGACTGCTGGCCGCGCTGGCCGTCCTCGGCCCGAAGCCGCGCCGCTTCCTCGGCGAACTGCTGTGGCCCGACCGGACGGCCGAGCGCGCCATGGGCAGTCTGCGCACGACCGTCTTCAACCTCTCCCGCCAGGTCCCCGGGGCCGTCGGGACCCGGGGCAACAACATCGCCCTGGCGGAGCCGGTCCTGGTGGACCTGCACGAGCTGCACCGGTCCCTGCACGAGGCGGCCGCCGCGACCGTGCCCGCCACGGAGGACCCGTGGTTCCTCGACCCGGCCGGCGCCCAGCTGCTGCCCGGCTGGTACGACGGCTGGGTGATGGCCGAGCAGGACCGGCTGCGGACGCTGTACGTCAACGCCGTGGAGCACCTCGCACGGCTGTCCCTGGAGCACGGGGACTTCTACCGCGCCCACCTGCTGGCCGACAACGTCCGGGCCCTGGACCCCCTGCGGGAGAGCGCGGTCCGCGTGTCCATCGAGGCGGACCTCGGACTCGGCAACAACGCTCCGGCCCTGCAGACCTTCCGCAGCTTCTGCAGCACGATGGCCGACGAGCTCGGCGCACCGCCCTCCCCCCAGATCACGCAGCTCATGGGGTACATGCGCAGCGCCTGACGCGCTCGCCCCCGGGCGGGCACGGTGTCCCCGCGGCCCGACCCCGGGTCGCGGGGACACCTCTGTGCGGTCCATGGCCCGGTCAGCGTCCCGCGGTGAGGGCGGCCGAGGCGGAGCGCACCGGGATGCCCCGCCAGGTCGTCTCGGGCAGCAGCTGCTCGCCCTTCATCACCAGGGACAGCCCGTCGACGGAGGCGCCGGCGCCGACCGTCGTGTCGTAGAGCACGATCGAGCGCGCCCCGACGCTGGCCCCCTCGAGGATCTCGACGTAGGACATCTTCATCACCCGGTCCTCGAACAGGTGCGTCTGCAGGGACACGTCCGTCGAGACGGCGGCGTCGTCGCCGATGTGCACGAGGTCGAACTCCGTCAGGTAGGTCGTCCCGATGTAGGTCCGCCTGCCGATCTGCGCGCCGAACAGGCGCAGGACCGGGCCGATCAGCGGGGTCCCCACCAGTCCGCCGATGAGCGCGGGGACCGCGGCGGACTCGTAGACACCCGTGACGAACTCGCTGCGCCGCACGAAGTTGTCCCACAGGGGCTCGATCCGCTGCCGGTACCGGCCCACGATCGCCCACTTGAGGACGACGACGGCGAGCACCACGGTGAACCCCGTGGCGAGGGCGATCAGCGGCAGCACCGCGACGAAGCCGAGCAGGCTCACCCGGGGCACCAGGGTCACCGAGGCCAGCAGGCCGAGGTAGCCGATCAGGCCGATCAGCGCCGGGGGCACCGTGATGCGCAGCGCCTCGATGATCAGCCGGGCGGCCACCTTCCCCCGGGACGGCCGGTAGGTGAGGCTCTCGTCGTAGTTGCCGCTGTCCTGCCGCCGGGGCAGGAACATGGCCGGCGAGCCCAGCCAGGACGTGCCGTCCGGCACGTCGGCCGGAGGGACGGACGCGACGCCCACGAGGGAGCCGTCGCCCATCCGGGTGCCGGAGGGCACGAACGCCGCGTTGCCCACGAACGAGCGGTCGCCGACCACGGTGCGCTCCATGTGCAGGTGCCCGTGGTGGTAGACCGCACTGCCCACGCTGGCCATGTCCGCGACGAAGCTCCCCTCGCCGAGGGTGAGGAGGTCCGGGTCGATGTGCCCGACCGTGGAGACCTCGGAGCGCGAGCCTACCTTGGCGCCCAGGGCGCGCAGCCAGGGCACGGTGTACATCGTGGCGTACAGGGCGTTCGTGCTCTCCAGGCTGGTGGAGAGCAGCTGGTCGGCCATCCACTTGCGCACGCCCAGCCCGCTGCGGACCGGGTGGATGCCCGTGGGCGTCCGGCGCAGGACGATCTTCCGGCCGACGGCGACCACGGCGCAGACCGTGAGCACGTAGACGATGCCGACCGCCGGGGTGAGCGCGAGCCCCACCGGAAGACCGAACTCCAGTGCCGCGGCCCAGATCATCAGGAAGGAGGGGAGCACCAGGACGAAGGGCAGCAGCTCGAGGACCATCCAGCCCAGGAGCAGCCCGGCCGCGAGCGGGGCGGGCCAGCGGCCGCTGGGCAGCGGGCGCCGCTCCATCCGCTCGAGCAGCTCGTCGTCGCCGTCGGCGGGCCGGGACGGGGAACCGAGCCAGCGCTCGCCGGCCGGGATCGTCTGGTTGCGGGCGGCCAGGGACTGCTCCGCCAGCCGGGCGCCGTCCTCGACCCGGGAACCGGGCTGCAGCATGGCGTTGGCGCCCACGAACGCGTCGTCGCCGACCCGCACCGGGGCGATGGTCACCCAGCCCTCCTCGACCTGCGCGGTCTGCACGGAGGACCCGTAGCCGATGCTGGCGCGGGAGCCGATGCTCACCAGGGAGGGCAGGCCCACGGCCGCCGTGCCCACGTGGGCGTCCGCGCCGACCCTGGCCCCGAGCAGGCGCAGGTAGACGGCGGCCATCGGGGTGCCGGTCAGGAGGCTGAGCGGCGAGAGCCGGGTCAGGCCGTCGATGCACCAGAGCAGGTAGTACTGCCTCCCCCACAGCGGATGGTGGCCCGGCCGGACGAACCGGCCCAGCACCCGGGAGCCCAGGAACGGGAGGAAGAAGCGCGCGAGCACGGAGACGAGCAGGCCCACGAGCAGCAGGTCCCACATGAGCGGGTAGCTGAACTCCCCGCCGGAGGAGTACAGGACCGCCGCGAGCGGGGACCCGACGACCATGGCGGCGAGCACCATGGTCGTCAGCTGGGCGAAACCGCACAGGGCCACCCGGCCGCCGGTGTGGTGCAGGGCGGAGGGCCGGTCGTCCGGTGTGGCGACCGCGGGGACGACGGCCGGGGCGGCGTCGAGGTGGCGTGCCAGGTCCCGGACGGTCGGGTAGGTGTAGATGTCCGCGATGGAGATGTCCTGGCCGGTCAGCTCCCGGCGCAGCTCGGACGTGGCGGTGGCGGCGAGCAGCGAGTGCCCGCCGAGCTCCATGAAGAAGTCCGCCTCCGAGGAGAGCTGGTCGACGGGGATCCGGAAGACCCTGGACCAGACCTCCGTGAGCTGCCACTCCGTCTCGGTCTGCGGCGGGACCAGGCCCACCGTCGTCACGAAACGGGGCGTGCTGGGGTCGGGCAGGTTCTTCCGGTCCACCTTGCCGCTCACCATCATCGGCATGGCGGGCAGGACCTCGTAGAAGGACGGGACCATGTACGGCGGCAGGGCCGCGACCACGGAGTCGTGCAGCAGCTCGAAGAGGGCCCGCTCGTCGCGGACCTCCCCGCGCAGGGTGAGGAACGCGGCGACGTCGTCGCCGCCGGAGACGAGCTTCACGGCCGCGTCCGCCACCGCGTCGTCGCGCCGGAGCACGTTCTCGATCTCCTGCAGGTCCGCGCGGTGGCCGCGGATCTTCACCTCGCTGTCGGCGCGGCCGAGGTACTCGATCTCGCCGTCGGGCAGGATCCGGCCCAGGTCGCCGGTGCGGTAGATCCGCCCGGCCCGGGGCCCGTCCGGGTGCGGTCGGAAACGCTCCTCGGTGACGTGGGGCAGGTTGACGTAGCCGCGGGCCACGCCCGGCCCGGCGATGCAGATCTCGCCCGGCTCGCCCTCGGGGAGCTCGTTCATCGTCTCGTCGAGGATGCGCACCTCGTAGGTGGGCAGGGGCTTGCCGATGGTCACGGGCCGCCCGGGGGTCAGCTCGCCCCACGTGGCGGTCACGGTGCCCTCGGTGGGGCCGTAGGTGTTGAGCATCCGGCGCTCGGGCGTGGACCACCGCTCCACGAGCTCCGCGGGGCACGCCTCACCGCCCACGAGGATGCTCCGGATGCGGGGCAGGTCGTGCTCCAGGGTGGCCAGGACGGTCGGCACGCAGTACAGCACGGAGATCTCCATGCGCTGCAGGAACGTGACCAGGCCCTCGCCCAGGCGGGCGTCGTCCGTGGGGCCGGCCACGAGGGCGGCGCCGACGGCCCAGGTCGGCCAGATCTCCTCGATGGAGAAGTCGAAGGCGATGGTCATGCCCTGGTAGACCCGGTCCTCCGGGCGGACGTCGTAGACCTCGGGCACGATCTCGATGAAGTTGCAGATGCTCGAGTGCGCGACCTCCACGCCCTTGGGGCGGCCGGTCGAGCCCGAGGTGTAGATGATGTAGCACGTGGGGTCGCCCTCGTGGCGGACCTCCGGGCGGCGGGCGGGCGCCTCGTCGAGCTGAGCGCCGATCCGCCCGACGTCGACGACGTCCGCGGGCGCGTCCTCGACCAGGGGCACGAGCTCGGCCGAGGTGAGGATGAGGGACAGGTCGGAGTCCTCGGCGATGAACTGCACACGGTCGGCGGGCAGGTTCGGGTCGATCGGGACGAACGCGGCGCCCGTCTTGAGGACCGCCAGCAGCGACGCGTACAGCATCGTGGAGCGCTGGAGGACGATGCCCACGCGGTCCCCCGCGGACAGGCCGTAGCTCGCGATCAGGTGGGCCATGCGGTTGGCCAGCTCGTCCAGCTCCGCATAGGTGTAGGACCTGCCGTCGGCGTGCAGCGCCTCGGCCTGGGGCGTGAGATCGCAGCTGCGCTCGAAGAAGTGGTGGAGCCGGCTCGGCCTCGTGATCGAGCCCCGGCCCCCCTGCGCGGAGGAACCCGTCCTCGGCCGCGCCCCGGCGGAGCCCCCCTGCACCGCAGTCTCGTCCCACAGCACTCGCTCTGCCGGCGACCCCCCGTCGCGGCGGTGTGAGCGTTGTGGCGCTGAGGTCATCTCCGACTCCTTTCGATGCGCGGACACCGGTGTTACCGGCAGGTCCGTTCTACTGAGAGCGCTGTTATGTCCCCCTCACGCCTCCGTGACGTCGGCGTTATCGATGCGTTATCGCTGAGCTGTCCCCGGGCGCTCGCGCGGCCCGGCCGATCGGGGGCGAGGGCCGAACGTGGGCGGGATCACATCGAAGTGTCTCGACCAACGAGACGTTTTCGACTGCAATGACAGGCCGCGGAGTCCCCGGGGTCACCCGGAGCCCGAGGCAACTGCCCCGGGGACGGACCCGGCGCACATGGTGGCGGTCCCCGCCGGAGCGGGCGGACACGCGGGAAAGAAATTCGCCGTGTTACTTTTCGTGAACGACCGAGCAGGCCCGTTGGGCGTCGGGAAGCCGCCCCGGGAGCGGTCGGCGCACGGCTCTGCGCGCGGGGGTGGCCACGGGTTCCGTGCGCCGCTCAGGCGGCGGCGCGTGCGCCCGGCCGCGGCCAGCCCGGGGTGCGGAGGCGGCGCCGGAGGACGGTGCCGGGGCGGGTGCCGGTGAACTCGCCGTCCGCCCCGCACGCAGCGACCCACCCGGGCGCGTCCCAGCCGAGCACGTGCGAGGCACGGGCATAGGCCTGCGCCTCCACCGCGCTGCCGGCGGCCACGGCCACCCGGTCCCACGGGCTCTCGGCGGCGGCGCCGGTGGCCGGGTCGACCAGGGCGCCCCCGGGCCGGTGCAGCACGGCGAGACCGCGGCGGCCCGCCGTCACCAGGCCGGTCCAGGCCCCGGGGGCCAGGGCGGTGTCCGGTCCGGGGCCCGTCCGGCCCGGGGCCGCGGCGAGGGCGGCGGCCGCGGCGGGAGGACCGGCCACGGCGAGCACTCCGCCGGCCGGGACCACGAGCGCGTGGCCGGGGAACGCCTCGGCGAAGAGCCGGGCCGTGCGGTCCGCGGCCCAGGCATCGGCGACCTCGGCGACGTCCAGAACCGTGCCGCGCCGCATGCGCAGCCGCCGGGCCGGCAGGTCCAGGTCCAGGTGGCCGATCCCCGGGGCCGGGCAGGCGGGGAGGCCGTCCTGGGCCCGCCAGGCCGCGCCGCCGGTGGTGGGGTCCACGAGCCCGCTCGTGAGGCGGGCGGTGCGCAGGGCTGCGGCGAGGATCTCCGCCAGGACGGGACCGACGACCACGTCGATGTCCTCGTGCTCGGCGAACCGGTTCAGCAGGGACAGCTCCGAGTCGATGCGCTCGGGGGCGACGGCGCAGGAGACCTCGTTGCGGACGCGCTCGACGAGCCGGCAGGCCTCCCCCTGCAGGTCCGCGGCGGGGGTGCGGACGGTGCCCGTGCCCGGGGCGCCGGGTGGGGTCGGGATGGACATGGCCGTCTCCTGGCGGTCTGGTGCCGGCGCGTGGAGAAGGCCTCGGAGGACGCCGGACAGGTGCTGATGAGCATACGCGCGCCGGTGCCCACGGGCGAGGAACGCGGCCGGTGCTCAGCGCATTTCGGCCGTCGCGAACCGGGGCGGTGCGGCGATCCGGTTCCGGGCCGGCGCCCCGGCCGGGAGAGCGGCCGGGAGAGGGGTCGGGGCGCCGCCGGGTCCGGCGTCCAGCCGGCGCAGCACGTCGGCCGGGCGGTTCGACGTCAGCTGCTGGACCCCCAGTGCGCGGCACAGGTCCACGTCCCGCGCCGTGTCGACCGTCCAGACCCGCAGCACGCGTCCCTCGGCCGCCCACTGCCGCACCAGGTCGGGGCGGGCCCGGACGAAGTCCATGCCGGGCCCCACGATGTCCACGAGGCCGGCCGCGATCACGGGCAGCGCCGGGGGCACCACGAACCGCATCCCGGCGTGCAGCACCGCGGCGGCCGTGCGGCCCACGCGCAGGCTGTCCCGGACGGTGCGGCGGGTGGTGGTCTCCACCAGCTGGCACACGTGCCGGGCGGGAACCGTCTCGAGGAGGTGACGGACGGCGTCGGGGTGGAAGCTCATGAGCGAGACCGTGATCCGGCCCAGCCGGCCCGTCTCGGGGTCCCACCCCTCCCGCATCAGCACGCTCAGGACCTCCTCCTCGAGCCGGTGGCCGTACGGGCTGGGGTGCTTGGTCTCCACGGCCAGGCCCACGGGCCGGCCGGCGTCGCGCAGCAGGTCCAGGAGCTCGGGCAGGGTCAGCAGCTGGCGGTCGGCGCGCCCGTGGCCCGGCGGGATCGGCACGCCCTTCCAGGACACCCAGTCGAGGCGGCGGAGCTCGGCCAGCGTGCGGGCGGAGACGGGCCCGCGGCCCTCGCTGGTGCGTCCCAGCTGGGCGTCGTGGTGGAGGACGAGGTGGCCGTCGCGGGTCAGGTGGACATCGCACTCCACGCCGTCGGCACCGTCCAGCAGCGCCTGGACGTAGGCGGCCCGCGTGTGCTCGGGATAGGCCGCGCTGGACCCCCGGTGGGCGTAGACGATCGGTCGCACGGCGCTCCCTCGGCTCACGGCGGGGCGGCGGTGGCCCCCGCTCGCCCCCGAGGCTAGGAGCCGGAGGAGAACCGCCGGAGAACGCCGGGCCAACCCGTGGCCCCGGGGCCGTGAACGACGACGACGCCCCGCCGGGAGGCGGGGCGTCGTCGTCGTGGGGACCTGCGGGGCAGGCCTGCGGGTGCTACTCGGCGGAGGAGTTCTCCCCGGTGATCTCGCCGCGGGCCGTGGCTGCCTTCTCGTCCTTCTCGTCGTCCGCGCCGTCGAACTTCGGGGCCCGCTCCTGGATCTGGAGCCCGGCGGGGAAGCTCTCGGGCAGGGGACCGAACGCCTCGTGGGTCGCCGCGATGACCTGCTTGGCCATGGCCAGGTTCGCGCCGCCGCCGACGACCGCGCCGATGCCGAACGGCAGGGCGCGGCCGAACAGGGCACCGGTCTGCTTGGCGATGAAGCGCTTGACGAACATGTTGCGGACGGTGCGGCCGACGTCGAAGGTCTTGGAGTCGTCCTTGCCCATCATCAGGCCCCAGGACGAGACCATGCCCTTGCCCTTGGTGCCGCTGGCCAGGATCTGGTTCATGACCTGCTGACCGTCCTCGCCGAGCATGAGGGCCATGACCATGGTGCGGGTCTTCTCGGGGTCCTCGGTGTGCACGCCGTGCAGCTCGGCGACCGCCTGGGCGTAGAGGGCGGTGGCCTCGAGGTAGCCGACCACCGCGAAGGAGGACAGCCCGAGGGACGCGACGGTGCCGATGCCGGGGACCACGGCGGTCGCACCCACGGCACCGCCGCCCATGGTCACCGACCGGACGTAGATCTTCTCGAGGCGCTTGGCCAGCTGCTCGGGGGTGTCGTCGGGGTGGTCGGCGCGCTCCTTCTTCACGAAGCTCAGGACCACCGGGCGCTGCACCCGCAGCAGGGTGTCCAAGGCCTTGTTGACGGCGGGCTGGGGCCTGCCCTCGTCGTCGAACGCCTTGCTCAGGGGATTGAGGTCCATGGGAGGGTTCTCCTTGAGTGCCGGGACGGTGGTCTGCGGCCCACTATATGCACAGCACACTGAGCAGGCACGGGGATTCGCCGACGGCGGAGGCGGTGGGGCCCTCAGTCCCCGGGCAGCAGGGAGACCGAGGGGTCGACCCGCTGGAAGGAGTCCGAGAAGTCGGCGCGCAGACGGACCACCCGGCGGGCGAAGGCGTCCAGGTCCCGGTCCTCCTGGCTGACCGGGTGCCACTGCCGGGCGGGCAGGGCGCGCCCGTCGTCGTCGAGGGCGACCATGACCATCAGGCAGTTGGTGGTCAGCTCGAGCTCGCCCGTGGCAGGGTCCCCGGACCAGCAGTTGACGGAGATGTGCAGGCCCCGGGCCGCGGTGTGGATCAGCCGCGCCCGGACCTCGACGAGGTGGCCGATGTGCATGGGCCGGTAGAAGCGGACCCCGCCCGCGTACACGGCGATGACCGGCCGCCCGGCCCACCGTGACCCGCACACGAACGCGGCCTCGTCGATCCAGCGCATGGCCGTCCCGCCGTGCACCTTCCCGCCCCAGTTGATGTCCGTGGGCGCCGCGAGGAAGCGCAGCGCCGTCTCCTCGGCCGTGCCCTCGCCGGTGTACTTCTGGTCGGCCATCAGCGCCTCGATGCTGTTGCGCAACTCGATCCGCCGCTGCGCCAGCGCCTGCTGCTCGCGCTCGTGCTCGGTCTCGGGCGCCCACTGCGGGACCGGGGTGGGGCGGCCGTCCCCGTCGACGGCCACCATGATGATCAGGCAGGTGTCCCGGAGCGTGACCCCCTGCTCGCGGGGGTCCGCGGAGGCCACCTCCACCCGGATGTGCATCGAGGAGCGGCCGGTGTGCACGATCTTCGCGGAGACCTCGACCATGTCCCCCACGCTGACCGGGCGGTCGAAGTGGATGTTGCCGACGTAGGCCGTGACGCAGTACGCCCGCGACCAGCCGACGGCGCACGCGTACGCGGCCTTGTCGATCCACTCGAGCACGCGCCCGCCGTCCACGGTGCCGGTGCGCCCGGCGTCGGTCGGGGCGGCGAGGAAACGGAGGACTGCGGTGTCACGGGCGGCCATGCCACCAGTGTGGCACGGCCGTCACAGCTGTCACGGCGCGAACGGCGCCCAGGCGTTGAGCCGGCGGAGCATGTCCGACTTCTTGTCCGCGTGCCCCTCCATCCGCACCAGGATGTCGTCGAGGGCCTCGATCGCGTCCACCACGAACGGGCCCTTGTTGAGCATCACGCACTCGGCACGCTGGCCCATCGCCGCGTCCGTGACCTCGGCGCGGGAGGGCAGGCCCTTCTTGGCCAGCGACTCGAGGACCTGGGTGGCCCACACGACCGGGACGTGCCCGGCCTCGCACAGCCACAGGATCTCCTCCTGCACCTCGGCGAGCCGCTCGAAGCCGGCCTCGACCGCGAGGTCGCCGCGGGCGATCATCACGCCCACGTCCTGCCACCGCATGGCCTCCAGGAGCATGAGCGGCAGCGCCTCGAAGCCGCCCACCGTCTCGACCTTGAGGGTGATGTCCAGCTCACGGCGGCCGACGGCCTCGAGCTCGTCCAGCAGGTCGGTCACGTCCTGGCGCGAGCGGACGAAGGACATGTTGACCACGTCCGCGTGGGCGGACACGAACGGCAGGTGGGCGCGGTCCTCGTCGGTGAGCGCCGAGATCCGCAGGTCGGTCTCGGGCAGGTTGATGCCCTTCCGCGCCTTGAGCTTGACGCCCCCGGGGCCGGCCTGCAGCACCGCGAGCTCGATCTCGTCCGGGGACACGGCGGTGATCCGGCACCGGATCTTCCCGTCGTCGAGCCACACGGCCTGGCCCTCCCGGGCGTCGGTGAAGACCTCGGGCAGGGAGCAGCCGATCCGGTGCGGCCCGCAGGCCCGGGCCGGGGCGGGGGCCATGTCCCGGGTCAGCACGAGCACGTCGCCGGTGCGCACGCGCAGGAACTGCTCGACGGCGGGCAGCTCGCCGAGGACGCCCTCGGTGCCGTCCTCCGCCTCGACGGCCAGCCCCGTGGCGAAGTACACGGTCTTGGAGCACTCGACCAGCACACCGGGCCCGGTCGCCTCCAGCACCCGCAGGGTCCGCCCGGAGCCGCGTGCGTCCTTCAGCCGCAGCTTCTCCCCGGGGACGCGCGCCGCGGTCCAGGCGGGGTCGGCCAGGGGGACGGACGGAGCGTCGTCGTCCACCGCCGGGTCCGCCTCGCCCAGCCACAGGCGGGCGGGGTCGGTCACCCGGCCGCGGCTGTCCCGGGCCGGTTTGATCTTCTCGACCTGCGGGCCCGGCTCGATCGGCCCGGTCCGCAGCTTCGGCCCGGCGAGGTCCATCGCCACGCGCACCTCCCGCCCGGCCGCGCGCTCGGCCGCCCGCACGTGCTCCACCATGGCCGCCCACTGCTCGGGCCCGTCGTGCGCGCAGTTGATCCGCGCCACGTCCATCCCCGCGCCGACCATGGACTCGACGAGGCGGCGGTCCGCGGCCGCCTCCGAGGGCAGGGTCACCATGATGCGGGTGTGCCGGTCCTCCCGGCCCGGGCCCAGCAGCGCGGCGGTGTTGCGGCGCAGGACCTCGGCCCCGGGCAGCTCGGGCTTCTCGAGCGCCACCCCGGGGTCGGGGGCGGCGAAGTCCACGTCGGCGCGGCCCGAGAGCGCCTGCAGGGTCTCCACCACGGCGGTCAGGTGGGTCATGACGCCCGCCTCCATCCGCCCGAGCGAGGACACGCCCAGGGCGCTGAGCTCCCGCTGCAGGTCCCGGACGTCCTGGCTGCGCAGGGCCACGTAGTCCACGAGGTTCAGGGCGGAGCGGCGGTGGCGGGGCGTCACCCGCTCGAGCTCCGGCACGGCGGCCCGGCGGGCGGCGGTCACCACGTCGACGAGGGCCAGGAGGCGGTCGAGGAGCTCCGCGGCGCGCTCCTGCCGGGCCGTCATCGCCGGCCCCCCGGGACCACGTCCACCCAGACCGGGCGGTGGTCGGAGGCCGGGAACGGGTGCTCGCCGGTCAGCTCCGCGCCGGGCTCGCCGGGGGCGGGCCAGAACACCCCGGCACCGACCACCCGCAGGTTCTTCGACGGCAGCACGTAGTCGGCCCGCAGGTTGCCGGGGGCCGGGTCGTCGGCGAAGTCCGCGGTGTCGTGCGCGGGGTCGGAGAGGTGCGCCAGGTTGGCCCCGCCCTGCCGGGCCGCGGCCTCGGGGCCGCCGGCGGAGGCGGGCAGCGGGTCCTGCACCCGCGGGTGCCCCAGCAGCTGCTGGATCGCCCCGGGCCACGAGTCGCCGTCGTGCGGGTCGGCGTTCTGGTCGCCCATCACCACGAACCGCTCCCCGGGCCGCAGCCCGCCGCGCGTCCCCTCGTCGTCGTAGACGTACGACGACGCCGCGGGGCCGCGCACGTAGTCGGCCCAGAACCGGATCTCGTCGGCGTTGCGCCGGCCGTTGCGGTCCTCGGGGCCGTCGAACGTCGGCGGGGTGGGGTGGGACGCCAGCACGTGGACCGTCGTGCCCCCGATGCGCACCGGCACGTCCCAGTGGGACTTGCTGGACAGCCGCACCCGCTGCGCCTGCTCCGGGGTGTAGAAGTCCCCGGGCAGGCGGTTGCCGGGCATGTCCGCCCACCGGAAGTCCTGGAAGGTGCGGATGCCGTCCACGTCGAGGGGGTGCTGGGAGTACAGCACCATCCCGTACTGGCCGGGGAACAGCCCGAAGCCCCACGCGTCGTCGGGCCCGCCCACGACCCCGTCCTGGTTCAGGTCCAGCCCCGAGGCCACCCCCGTGTTCACGGGAGCGGTGTAGACGTAGGGGTAGTCCACCGGGTCCTGGCCGTTCTGCGGGACCGCCAGGTAGTTCGTGCGGAACAGCTCCGCCGAGCGGCCCGCCGCGTCGTGGTCGAACTCGTTGAGCAGCAGGACGTCCGGGGCGGTCCGCTGGACCACCTCGGCCACCGCCCGCGCCTGGGCGTCGCCCGGCGTGGCCAGGTCCTGCTGGAGTCCTCCCTCGACCGCGCGGTTGAGCGACGCGTTGTAGGTCATGAACCGCACCGGTTCCTGCGCCGTCACGCCGTGCCCCCTCCCGTGCGGGTGAGCCCCTCCGGGTCCTCGGTCGTGGCCCTGTCCGGCCGCGGCCGGCAGTCCCGCGGCCACCAGGAGCGCCGCGAGTCCCGCCGCCGTCGTCGATCTGCTCAGTCCCAATGATCCTCCTCGTCCGTCCCGCTGTCAGTGCCGACCGTAGCGGGCGCGGGCGAACAGCGGTTGAACGGAGGGAGGTCGGGGAGGTCGGCCGGGGCGGGCTCAGGCGGCGCGGGCGAACGGGGACAGGCGCAGGCGGTGGTCGTGGAACGGGACGAGCCGGCGGGACCCGGTCCGGGCCTCCAGGATCCAGAGGAGGCCCAGGTGGGGCGCGGACTGGCCCACGGTGCCGACGTGGCAGAGGGTGTCCTGCTCCCAGACCTCGATCCGGTCGCCGGCCCGGATCAGGGCCGGGTCCTGGATCCAGCCGCCGTCAGCAGTCGTGCCGGCGGTCGTGCCGGGGGCGGTCGCGTCGGGGGTCGGTGCGGAAGGAGCGGTCATGGCGGCACGTCCTCTCGGGGCCCCGCCCCTCGGGGTCGGGACCGTCGGCGGGGGGGGGGTGTGTCGGACGCTCCCAGGATCGTCCGCCGATGTGGCCGGGACGTTTCGGGACGGTTGACGGGCCGTGCATTCGCGTCGGCAGGGCTGTGAGGCGCACCACGGGCGGTTAGGCTCGTGCGGACGCCGCGCCGCCCCGGCGCGGCGTCCGCCCACCGGAAGGAACGACCGTGATCAGCTCGGAGAACGTCAAGACCTACGTGCAGCGCATGGCCTCGGACGCCCCCGCCCCCGGCGGCGGCGCCGCCGGGGCTCTGCAGGCGGCACTGGGCGCGGCCCTGCTGGCGATGTCCGCGCGCTACTCCACCGGCTCGGAGCACGCGGCGGGCGCGGCGGCCCGCGCCGAGGAGCTGATCCCGGCGGCCCTGCGGCTCGCCGACGCGGACGCGGAGGCCTTCGGGGAGCTCTCCGCGGCGTACGACCTGCCCCACGACACCGACGAGCAGAAGGCGGAGCGCTCGCGGGCGGTGCAGGAGGCGACCGCGGGCGCGGCACGGCCCCCGCAGGAGCTGATCGGCGTGGGCGCGGAGGTGCTCGCCCTCGCCCGGGAGCTGACCGGCTGGTGCAACCCCAACGTGCTCAGCGACGCCGCGGCCGCCGTGGAGGCCGCCCGCGCCGCCGTCGCGACGGCGCTGGTCACCCTCGAGATCAACGTCCGGGCGCTCAAGGACGCCGCCGTGGTGGATCCGCTGCGGGCGGAGGTGGCCCGTGGCGAGCGCGCCCTCGAGGACGCCGCGGAGCTCAGCCGGCAGATCCGGGAGCGGGTGCAGGACTGAGCGCGGGGCGGCGCACGAAGAACGACCCGGCGACGGCCAGCAGGGAGACGATCCCGCCGCACACGAACGCGCCGCGCACGCCCGCCGCGGTGGCCTCGAGCCCGCCGGCGCCGGAGGCCGCGGCGCCGGCGGCCCCGAGGGTCATCACGGTGACGAACAGGGCCGTGCCCGCGGCCCCCGCCACCTGCTGCAGGGTGCCCACCATCGCCGAGCCGTGCGAGTACAGCGACGACGGCAGGGAACCCAGGCCGGCGGTGAACAGCGGGGTGAACATCAGGGCCAGGCCCGTGCTGAGCACCACGTGGGCGAGCAGCACCATCGGGACGGGCGTGTCCGCCGAGGTGGACGCGAGGTACCACAGGGACGCGCTCAGCAGGACCGAGCCCGGCACGAGCAGCACGGTGGGGCCCGACCGGTCGTAGATCCGGCCGACGACGGGGGCGAGCAGGCCCATGACGAGCCCGCCGGGCAGCAGCAGCAGGCCCGTGCCCAGGGGATCGAGTCCGTGCACGGTCTGCAGGTAGATGGGCAGCACGATCAGCGTGCCGAACAGGGCCATCATGCTGACGGCCAGCACCACCGTGGACATCGTGAACAGCCGCGACCGGAACGTGCGCAGGTCCAGCAGGGCCCGGTCCGAGCGCTGCAGCCGCGTCTGGCGCCGCACGAACACGGCCAGCGCCACCGCGCCCAGCACGAGCGGGACCCACGCCGGGACGGCGGCCTCGCCGCCCTCCCCGAGGGTGCTCAGGCCGTAGACCAGCCCGCCGAAGCCCAGCGCCGAGAGCACCACCGAGACGACGTCGAGCGGGGCCGGCCGGGGCTCGGTGACGTTCTGCATCCGCCAGGCGCCCAGCAGCAGGGAGCCCACCGCGATCGGGAGCACGAGGATGAACATCCACCGCCACTCCAGCACGCTGAGGATGACGCCCGAGATGGTGGGCCCGATCGCGGGGGCGACCGAGATGACGATCGAGATGTTGCCCATGACCCGGCCGCGCCCGGCCGGCGGCACGAGGGTCAGCACCGTGGTCATCAGCAGCGGCATCATGACGGCGGTGCCGCAGGCCTGCACCACGCGTCCCGCGAGCAGCGTCCCGAACCCGGGGGCGGCCGCGCAGATCAGCGTGCCCAGGCTGAACAGGGTCATGGCGATGAGGAAGACGGGCCGGGTGTGCAGGCGCTGGAGCAGGAACCCCGTCACCGGGATGACCACGGCCATGGTGAGCATGTATGCGGTCGTGAGCCACTGGCCGGCGACCGCGGTGACGGAGAGGTCGTCCATGAGGCGGGGCAGGGCCACGCCCATGATCGTCTCGTTGAGGATCACCACGAACGTGGAGACCAGCAGCAGGCCGATGACCAGCCGGTTGCGGGCGGAGTGGTCGGTGTCGGGGACAGCGGCGGGGGGCGCCGTGTGCGGGACACCGGCGGAGGGTGCGGGGGCCGGTGCGGCCTCGGACACGGGGAGATCGGGGGTCATGGGCAGGGATCCTTCGGGACGCAGCAGTGATTCACCCGTAGAGCTTTCCCGCGCCCCGGTTCATTCCCGGCCGGGCAGTGACAATGGGCTCATGCGCAGATATCTCAAGGACGCCGGCGTGCACGCCGAGATCACCCCGGACGGGTTCACCGAGGGCGGGTTCGTCCTGTCCATCGGCGGGGCCGAGCAGTCCCACGTCAACCTGGCGCACCCGGAGGAGATCTTCTACGAGTACCTGCGGCGGATCGGCGGCATCGTCGACGTCGTGGCGGCCCCCGGCGCTCCGGTCACCGCGGTGCACCTGGGCGCGGGGGCCCTGACCCTGGCCCGGTACGTGGCCGCGACCCGGCCGGGGTCCGCACAGGTCGCCGTGGAGCTCGAGCGGGAGCTGCCCGCGTTCGTCCTCGAGGCGCTGCCCCTGCCGGCCGGGGCGGACGTGCGCGTCGTCGTCGACGACGCCCGGGCGGCCCTGCCCGACGTGGTCGCCCCCGGCACCGCGGAGCTCGTGGTCCTCGACGTCTTCTCCGGCCGCGACGCGCCCGGCCACCTCACGGAGCCGTCCTTCTACGCCGAGGCCGCCGCGCTGCTGGCGCCCGGCGGCGTGCTGGTCGTCAACGTGGGCGACGACCCCGGGCTGGGCTTCTTCGCCGGCCAGGCCCGGGCGATGCGCTCGGTGTTCGCCGACGTGTGGTGCCTGGCCGAGGAGCGGCTGCTCACCGGCCGCTACCCGGGCAACCTGGTCCTCGTGGCCGGGTGCCGCCCGCTGCCCCGGGAGTGGGCGGCCGCGTTCGCGGCGGCCGGGCCGCACCCGGCGGGCGTGCTGGACGGGCTCGGCCTGGAGGAACTGCTCAGCCGCCTGTAGCGTGGGTCACACCCCGAGCCGAGGAGCGCCCCGTGAGCAGCACCGACCACGCCGTCGAGCACCCCGCCGTCCTGGAGTCCGCCCCCGCCGTCGACGGGGAGACGTTCTCCCGTGTGGCGCTGACCCCGGCCGCCGTGGAGCTGCTCGGGACGCTGCGGGAGCTGCACGGCCGGTTGATGTTCCACCAGTCCGGCGGGTGCTGCGACGGCTCCGCCCCCATGTGCTACCCGGCCGGGGACTTCCTCACCGGTTCCGCGGACGTGCTCCTGGGCGTGTTCACCCTGCCCGGGGACCCGGCCACGGCCGAGCTCGAGTTCTGGATGTCCCGGGAGCAATTCGCCTACTGGAGGCACACCCTGCTCACGGTGGACGTGGTGGAGGGGCGCGGGTCGGGCTTCTCGGTCGAGGCGCCGGAGGGCAAGCGGTTCCTCGTCCGCTCCGCGCTCAGGCAGGATCCGGCCGGCTCCTGAGGCGGCCCTGCTCGTCGAAGGACGGGCCCCGGTCGTGGACCGGGAAGGTGGCGAAGGCCGGGACCTCGTAGGGGTGGGCCCCGGCCATCGCCCGCAGCACGCGCTCGCGCTCGGCCGCGGGGTAGAGCGTCTCGATGCGGACCTCGTCGACCTCCTCCGGCGTCCCGACCTCCCCGATCGTGGGCCGCGCCCCGGGCAGGGGCGTGAAGCGGCCGGTCCCCCGGCTGACGAACGCCACGTGCGAGTAGTGCCCCGCGCGTCCCGCCCCGGCGTCGCCGAGGGCCTTCAGGACGGCCTCCGCGGCGGTGGCGGGGACGTACACGACCAGGCAGTGCTGCTCGGCGCGGGCCGGGGGCTCAGTGGTCATGGGGCGCGCACACCTCCGGCTCGACGTGGTCGGCGGGCTCCAGCTGGATCGTGGAGTGCTGGACGGAGACCGGGAAGTGCTCCGCCACGCACCGCTGGATCCGGCCCAGGGCCTCGGCCGAACCCCCCGTGTAGAAGTACTCCTCCTCCAGCACCACGTGGGCGGTGAGCACGGGCAGGTCCGAGGAGATCCGGGACGCGTGCAGGTCGTGGACCTCCACCACGTGGGGCAGCCGGAGGATGTGGCCGCGGACGTCGGCGAGGTCGAGGCCCGGGGGCGCGCTCTCCATCAGCACCGACAGGGACTCGACGAGCAGCCGGATGGTGCGGGGCACGATGAGCGCCCCGATGAGCAGGGCCACGACGGCGTCCGCCTGCACCCAGCCGGTGAGGGTGATGACCACGGCGGCGACGATCACCGCCACGGAGCCCAGCGCGTCGTTGAGCACCTCGAGCATCGCCGCGCGGAGGTTGAGGTTGGAGCGGCGGCCCCCGAAGAGCACGATCATCGCGACGATGTTGCCCAGCAGGCCGATGACGCCGAAGACGATCATCTCGGCGGAGGCCACCGGCTGCGGCTCGACGAAACGGCGCACGCCCTCCACCAGCACGAACAGCCCCACGGCCAGCAGCACGCCCGCCTGCAACGCAGCGGCCACGATCTCGGCCCGCCGCCAGCCCCACGTGCGCCGGGCCGTCGGCGGGCGCAGGCTCAGCTGTGCGGCGACCAGGGCGAGCAGCAGCCCGCCGGCGTCGGTGAGCACGTGGGCGGTGTCGAAGAGCAGGGCCAGGGAGCCGGTCCACAGCGCGCCGACGAACTGCACGACGAACAGCACGGCGGTGATGCCGAACGCGGTGGCGATCCGCCACCGGTCGGTCCCGGGCCGTGCGTGCGAGTGCCCGGGCCCGTGGTCGTGCCCGTGCGCCGCGCGCCCGCGGTCCCCGGTGTGGTCGTGAGCCATGCCCCCATCGTAGAACGGCGGGACGCGCGGTCCGTCGGGCTCAGCCGGTGACGAAGCCGGTGAACTCGCCGGTGGCCGGGCCGTAGTGGGAGTCCACCTTCATGACGGCGCCGGGCGTGCCGCCGCTGTGCAGGGCCCGGAGCAGGTCCCGCACGGCGTGCCGGGGACCCTCGGCGATCACGCCCACGGTCCCGTCCGTGTTGTTCACCGCCGAGCCCTGCAGCCCCAGCTCCTCGGCGCGGCTCGCGGTCCACCAGCGGAAGCCGACGCCCTGGACCGCGCCGTGCACCACCGCGGTCAGCCGCAGCGGCTCGTCGAGGTCCAGCCGCTCCGAGTCCCGCCCCTCGGAGGCTTCCTGGTGGACGGGCGGCAGGCTCACAGGTCCACCACCGTGGACTCGCCCGGGTCGATCTGCTCACCGGTGGCCTGGGCCTTCGCCCAGCGAAGGGCGGTGGCGACCGTCCCGGGGCTGCGCCAGTGCTCGGCGGTCTCGGTGCGCACGCGCAGCACCACGAGCCCGGGGGTGCCGGGCCCGTCCGGGTAGTAGGCCTTCAGCGCGTCGGACCACAGTCCTTCGATCACCTTCGGGTCCTCGACCACCTCGGCGGCGCCGGAGATCGAGACCCACTCGTGCTCGCCCACGAAGGCGACGTTGACGGCGTCGTTGCTCCGCACGTCCCGGATCGCGGAGGTGTCCAGACTGGTGAAGAAGCTGAGGTCCTCCCCCGGGGCGACGTCGACCACGGTCATGGGCCGGCTGACGAGCTTGCCGGTGGGCTCCCGGGTGCCGAGCATGCCCACGCGGGTGCGGTTCACGAAGTCGACGATGTGCTGGATGTCATCCTGGTGCGTGCTCATGTGGCCAGACTAGGGAACGACCGCCCTCCGTGGCACGGTCGAGGACCCGGAATTCATCGTGGGCGGAACCGTGCGTCGTCCGCCGGGCGGGGCCGCCCGGCGCGCCCGGCGCCCGGGAGGTCCGGAGACGACGCGGGGCGGCCCCGGGACCCGTCCGGGTCCCGGGGCCGCCCCGCGTCCGGGTGCGCTCTCCCGGTCAGGCCTGCACCTCGAGGGCGTCCGGGATCTGCGTCTGCCCGTCGGAGAAGTCGATCTTCTTCCCCACGGTCGAGGGGTCGTCCAGCACCGCCGAGATCACGAGGGCCACGTTGGCGCGGGAGGTCTGGTGGTCGCCGTCGCGCTCGCCCGTGGACACGTCGATCCTGCCGGTGGGCTCCTCCTCGGTGAGCGCGCCGGGGCCCACGATGGTCCAGTCCAGCGCGGAGACCCGCAGGTGGTCGTCGGCGTCGGCCTTCGCCTGTGCGTAGGCGTGGAAGGGCTCGTCCTCCGGGATGCCGTGGTCCTGGCCGGCGCCGAAGTAGGAGACCATCACGAAGCGCTTGGCGCCCGCCACCTCGGCGGCGTCCATGGTGCGGATCGCCGCGTCCCGGTCCACGGCGTAGGTGCGCTCGGGGCTGCCGCCGCCCGCACCGGCGCTCCACACCACGGCGTCGTGGCCCTCGAGCAGATCGGCGATCTGCGCGACCGACAGCTGCTCGACGTCGGCGACCGCGGGGGTCGCGCCGGTGTTCTCGACGTCGTCCGTGTGGTCCGGGTTGCGGACGACGCTCGTGACGTCGTGGCCGCCGGCCGCGAGCTGCCGGGCCAGGATGAGTGCGATCTTGCCGTGGCCGCCGATGATGGCTACGTGGGACATGGGGAGCTCCTTGCAATGCTGTGGGGATGTGGCGTTCCTCCCCGACGCTAGACCCCTCCCGGGCACATGAACACGGCTCACGCGCTCGGCGAAACCGGGAATGCGCCCGCCCGGCGCCCGGAGCCGTCCCGTGCTCGGGTAGCCTCGACAGGACCCCTGTACCCGACCGGAGGCTGACCCCGTGCTGATCTTCCAGCTCCTGCTGTGCGCGATCGCCCTCGTCCTGCTGGTCGTCGCGCTGATCGACGGCGCGTGGACGCTCGCGCTCATCGCCGCGATGATGCTCATGATCGCGCTCTCCGGCGTGTTCATCGCCTACCGCCGGGAGAAGCACCTGGGCCGGCGATGAGTCCCGTCCGTCCTCGGCGGGACCGCGCCGGGCCCGCTGCTACTCGGCCGCGTCCTCGATGCCCGTGACCGCGGTGAGGAGGAACACCGAGTCCTCGAGGGCCTCGACCGAGTGTCGCTCCTCGGGGATCACGTGCAGCTGTCCGGCCTCGAGCACGAGGTCCTCGCCCGAGGTGACGCGGATCCGTCCGTGCAGGACCTGCAGACTCCCCGCGTACGGGGCGTTGTGCTCGGCGAGCACGGTGCCCTCCTTCATGGCCAGCAGCGTCTGGCGCAGCACCTTCTGGTGCAGGAGGCGCTCCGTGCTGCGGCCGTGGCCGTTGTGGCGGGCCTCGTTGAGGTGCTGCAGGGCGATCTCGTTCAGGTGCTGCATGGTTCTCCTCCTGGGTAGGTGATCCGGTCTCCGTCGACCACGGCGAAGTCCCGCAGCGTCGCGGGACGCCGGCCCCGCCCCGTGCGGCAGGCGTGGCCGGCCGGCCGCCCCGAGCGTTCCCGGCGGCTCGTCGAGGTCGGACTGCGGATCGGTCCGCGAGCGCGGCACCGTCCTGATGTCGGCGAGCTCCTGCACGCCGGACTCCCGCAGCAGCTCCACGGACTCCTCGGCGGAGCGGGTGGGGTGCCCCACGGTGCGGACGGTGTGCGCTGCCATGCCCCCACCCTACTGACCGGCTCCGCGACCGATCCCGCCCCGACACGGCCTGCTCCGCAGAGCCCGGCCCCGGTCCCTCACGGACGGCCGGGATCGGCCCTCGTCCAGGGCACCGAGCCGGACGGGGTCCGCCGCCCGGCGGCCGAGGACGAGTTCCAGGCCGCCGGGTCGGCCACGGTGAACCGGCGGCCGGTGACCGCGGTCGGCGCGATCCGGACGAACCGGTCCTTCACTCCGCCCTGGGCCGGGAACAGCGGAAGCTCGAGGGCCCGCATCAGGGCGTGGCCCCGCCGCACCTCCTCGGCACGTCCCTTGACGACCACGCTCCAGGTCCGGGAGGTGGACGGGTCGTGACCGTCGATCTCGAGGGCCACCGGCGCCTGCGGGACCGCTCCGGCGACCTTCGTGCCCTCTCCGGAGCGGAAGACGAGCGTTCCGTCGTCGACCGCGTAGTTGACGGGGAAGATCTCCGGCTCCCCGTCCACCACCACGGCCAGCCGGCCGATCCCCGCAGGGCCCAGGAGCTCCCAGCAGGCCTCGGCCGGGATCTCCTCCACGTCGTCGCGGTACCGGTCCATCGCCGTCTCCCCTCGTCGTTGCGTCCGCTCCCAACCTATGCCGGAGCGGGCCCGGTGGGAACGGCGTGGCGCCGGCCGGGACGGAACGCGCGAGGGGTGCGAGAATGACCGGCATGAGCGTGGTGATCGCGGGATGCGGAGACCTGGGCACGGAGATCGGGCTGCGGCTGGCCGGGCAGGGGCACGAGGTGCTCGGCCTGCGCCGCCGGGCGGAGCTGGTGCCGCCGCCGCTGATCGGGATGCCCGTGGACCTGAGCACGGAGGCGCCCGAGCTGCCCGCCGACGTCGAGCTGCTCGTGGTCGCCACGGCCGCGGACGGGCGCACGCCGGAGGCCTACCGGGCCGCCTACCTCGACGGGCTGCGCCACCTGTTCGACGGCCTGCGTACCGCCGGGGCCCTCCCCCGCCGGGCGCTGCTGGTCTCCTCGACCGCCGTGTGCGGGGACGCCGACGGCGGTGAGGTCACGGAGGACGATCCGCCGGCCCCCGCGACCCCCACCGCGGAGGTCCTGCTGGGGGCCGAGGAGCTGTTCCACGAGCAGTTCCCGCACGGCACGGTCCTGCGGCTGTCCGGGATCTACGGGCCGGGCCGGACGCGGCTGATCGACAAGGTGCGTTCCGGGGACTCCGCCTCCGGCGCCGCCTGGACCAACCGGATCCACCGCGACGACGCCGCCGCGGCCGCCGTGCACCTGCTGACCATGGACGCCCAGCCGCTGACCCTGTACCTGGGCACGGACGACGAGCCCGTCCCCGAGCGGGAGGTGCTCGAGTTCCTGGCGCACGAGCTCGGGGCCCCGCCGCCCGAGGACGTGCCGGAGGCGGACGCGCCCCGGCGCGGCTCGAAGCGGCTGTCCAACGCCCGGCTGCGGGAGTCCGGTGTGCGGCTGCGCTACCCCACCTACCGGGAGGGCTACCGCGCGGTGCTCGCCGGTGAGGGCGCGCGCCACCCCTGACCGGTGCCCACCCGCAGCACGACGTCGCGCACCTCGTAGGAGGCGGTCAGCTCGGCCCAGGAGACCCGGGGCGGGTGCGCGAACTCCAGCGGCAGCCGCAGCAGCCGCTGCAGGAAGATGTCGGTCTCCTGGATCGCGATGAACCCGCCGGGACAGCGGTGGGCGCCGTCGCCGAAGGACATCGCCTCGGGGCGCACTCCCTTCGGGCGGGAGCGCTCGGGGCACATCTGCCGGGCGTCCTCCCCCAGCTCCTGCGGATCCAGGTTGGCCTGGCGGACGGAGAGGTCCAGCAGCGCGCCCGCGGGCACCACGTGGCGCTCCTCGCCGTCCTCCAGGACCAGCTCCCGCGTGCTCCGCCGGTAGAGGTGGCCCACCACCGGCTCCAGGCGCAGGATCTCGTGCAGGGTCCCGTGCCGGGCCGGTTCGTCGGCCTCGAGGTACGCCGCGCGCAGCCGGTCGTCCTCCAGCAGGTGCCAGGCGGCCACCGCGATGAACTCCCGGGTGGTGGCCATGCCCGCGGCCGCGTAGGTGAGGCACTCGACGAGGATCTCCCGGTCCGTGCAGCCCTGCTCGAGCAGGTGCGAGATGACGTCCTCCCGGGGCTGCTTCCGGCGCGCCGCGACGGCCGGGCGCACGTCCCGGAACTGGAAGGCGCTCATCGCCCACATCGGCCGCACGGAGCCGGCGACGGCACCCAGCCGGGCCCTGAGCCAGCGCTGCCGCGCGCCGGTCGAGCCGGTGCCGGGGCCGTCGAAGAAGCGCTCCAGCCGCCGGGACATCCCGTCGACGTCCGAGTTCGTCAGACCCACCACCTGGGCGGCGATCTCCACCGAGTAGCGCAGGGTGACGGCGGAGAGCTCGCCCCCGCCGTCCCGCCGGATCTGTTCGACCAGCTCGTCGGCCCGCTCCTCCATGAGATCCCGGTAGCGCCGGCTCACCGTGGCCGGGGTGAAGAACTTCGCGGTGGCGGTGCGCTGCCTCCGGTGCTCGGGGCCGTCGGCGTAGAGCACAGGCGGGTGGTCGCCCGTGAGTCCCTGGCGTGCGGTCTCCGCGCTGAACCCAGCCTGCACCGTGGCGTCGGCCTCGCGCAGCACCTGGCGCACCAGCGGCAGGGCGCGGACGTGCCACACCCCGTCGAGCACCTCCACCCGGGGCGTGCCGGGCTCTCCGGGCGGTGCGGTCCGGCGCCGGTCACCGTTCTGCTCACGGTGCGGGACGGGGCAGCGGGCGTCGTGGTCGCTCATGGCGCCATGCTAGCGGCGGCCGTGACGTGGCTCACGGGCCGGCCGGACGTCACACTCCCCGACCCGGGAATGCCCCCGAGTCGGCGCTTCTGGACTGGAAGTGACGTGGGTCCCACCTCGCAGGCCGGCGAGAACCGGGCGCGCCACGGGCCCGCGGCGCGACGAAGCGCCGGACCATCCCGACCAGGAGACGACCATGGCAACCTGCGACACGTGCGGCAACGACTACGACAAGGCGTTCACCGTCACCCAGGGAGAGCGGACCGGCACCTTCGACAGCTTCAAGTGCGCCGCCCACGCGACGGCCCCGACCTGCGCCCACTGCGGCTGCCGCATCCTGGGCCATGGGGTCGAGGCCGACGGCACCATGTACTGCTGCGCCAGCTGCGCCGAGCACTCGGGCGTCACGGGCCTCGCCGACCGGGCCCAGACGACCGGGCCCGGTCGGGCCCGTGCGCTGTTCCGGTGGCAGCGGCCGCGGCCGTGACCTGCGCGGGTCCTTCAGACCGCCGGCTGGCCCCGTCGTCCCGGACGGGCGATGATGAGAGCCATGGAGCACACCGTGCGGGTGGACGGGCACTACGAGCTGTGGGCCGAGGACATCGGCGCTTCGGGCACCTCCGCCGTGCTGCTGGTCATGGGGGCCAACGCCTCGGCGATGGGCTGGCCGGAGGCCTTCGTGGACCGGTTGGCCGCCCGGCACCGGGTGATCCGCTACGACCACCGGGACACCGGCCGGTCGACACGGGCCTTCGCGGAGCACCCCTATGCGCTGCGCGACCTGGCGCAGGACGCGGTCACGGTCCTGGACGCACTGGACATCGACCGGGCCCATGTGGTCGGCATGTCGATGGGCGGGACGCTCGCCCAGCTGCTCCTCCTCGACCACCCCGACCGATTGCTCAGCGCCACGCTCTTCGCGACATCGGCCCTGGGCGCCGGCCTGGCCGGCCCCACCGGCGTCGGCCAGCCGGAGCTGCCGGGGCCCGACCCCCGGCTGCTGCAGCTGTGGTCGCACCTGGCCGACCCCCGCTCGCCGAAGGAGGAGCTGGAGTGGCGGGTCGAGCACTGGCGGATCCTCCACGGCACCGCCATGCCGTTCGACCCTGACGAGTTCCGGCGGCTGGAGGAGCGCGCCACCGCCCACGCCGGCACCATGACGAACCCGGCCGCCCACGCCCTCGCCGACCAGTCCGGACTGGACCGGGGCGGGGAACTTGCCGGTGTGACGGTACCCGTGCTCGTGGTCGAGGCGCCGGAGGACCCGGTCAATCCTCCGCCGCACGCCCAGCACCTCGCCGCGGCGATCGGTTCCGCCCGGCTGTGCACCGTCCCGGGCCTCGGCCATGCCCTGCCCGACGCGGCGCTGACCCCTCTGGCGGACGTGATCCTGGAGCACCTCGCCGCCGCGGATCAGCAGGAGCACTCCGGCTGACACCACCGATCCCGCCCCCGCGGCACGAGATCCGGGGTCCGGGCACCGGCGACGGGGACATCCTGCGTCACGCCTCGACGAGGCGCACGGCGCGGGACAGGACGGACTCACCGGACGCGGTGCGGACACACGGAGACCTCGGGCACGGCCGGCAGGTGCTCCGGCCTCAGATCCTGCCGGCCCGGTCGTTCTCCACCTGCGCCAGGCCCGGCAGGATGAGGGAGGAGGCCGGTCCGGCCAGCACGACCAGCAGCACCCGCAGGTCCGCCTCCGCACGGTAGGCCCCCACGACCCGGTGGTTGGAGTCCAGCACCACGAGGTTGTCGTCCGCCCGGTAGACGGGGACGGTCAGCTGGACGGGCTCGTCGTCGTCCGCGAGCTCCTCGCCGATCCTGTCGAGCTTCTCCTGCCGGTCGTCCGGCCAGCTCGTCCCGGCCGCCTGGGCAATGGTCAGCGGCCGGTGCTGCGGGTGCGACCACTCTCCGGGATTGCCCTCGGGGTCCACGTGCCACACCGTGTAGAGCTCGCCGACGCCCTCCCGTGCCGAGAGCACCAGGTGCTCGACCCGGGCGTTCTCGTCGTCGAGCGCGTCCCAGTCGAGCCAGGTGCGGATGCTGTCCCCGAACAGTGTCTTGAAGTCCGAAACGTCCATGCCGCCATCTCAGCATACTGATGGTCTCGCCGCCACGCTCCGCGGCGCCCCGCGGCGCTCCCGCCGCGCCGGCGGGGACGGACGTTCAGGAGCCGTCGGCGCCGCGGGCCGTGTGCGGGGCGCGCTCGGTCCGGACGTTGAACGCCGAGGCCGAGCGGTCTCCCGGCGCGATCGGGAACACCGTGTGCCCCTCCGCCCAGTGGTGCCGCGCGTAGCCGTGCAGCCGCTCCGCGAACGACCCCTGCCGCCACTCCAGGTAGGGCATGTCCTGGCTCGCGTCGAGGAGGTAGTAGCTGCTGTAGGCGCGGACGACCTCCGGCGTGGCCGGTGGTGTCTGCTGGGTCGTGCCCGGGTCCGCCGCGGGTTCCGCCGCGGCGGGATCCCCCAGGACCAGGAAGAGCGGCGCCCCGGTCGAGCCGTCGTGGACCCGCACCTCCAGGCGCTCGGCCACCACGGGATCGGTCTCGCCCAGGGCCCGGAGCTGGTGGACCAGCGTGTCGAAGCCGCGGCGCAGGTCCATGGGCGAGAGGCCGTAGTGCTGGCGGATCTCCCGCAGCCGGGCCGCGAGCGCCGGCGACCGGGGGTCGAGGACCAGGAGCCGGACCCGGACCCCGGCGTCGAGCGACCGGCGGATCGCGTCGAGGTCACCCGCCAGCGTCAGCGGGAAGGTGTCCATCCACCAGAGCTCCTGACCGGGGCGGACGTCGCGGAGCACGTCGACGACGTCGAGCTCCTCGCGGATCCCCACGAGACCCAGCTGGTCGTTCCGGGGCGCCGGCGGCCCGGGGACCGCGGGACGCTGCTCCTCCACGGGCCGGGGAGCGTGCCGCCGCGGCGCGCCGGCGGTGAGGAGCAGTCCGACGCCGCCCACCGTGAGCAGCGCGAATCCGGCGTCCCGCGAGACCCCCGACCATGCCGGCCCGCCCAGCAGGGACACGACGACGAGGGCCGCGCCGAGCGCGAGCAGCGACGCCGGCACCACGGCGGGGCGCCGTCCGGGAGCCGCCGCCCGGGCGGGACGCCGGGGCTCGGCCGTGGACCTGTCCTGGGCGGCACCGCGGATCTCCAGCACGGGACTCCCTCTCCTCGAACGGATGTGCTGACAGCGTGGCACGCCTCCTGACCTGGGCGTGAGCACCGCGGGCTGCCGGAGGGTTTGTGACAGGCGGCGACCCGGACGGCGCCCCGCTTGTCCCCTTCCGGGCGCGTGCCTAGCGTGGGGACCGAGCCCGTCGTCGACACCGACCCGTCAGGAGCACCCATGGACACCCCGGTCATCGAGGCCCGCGGGCTCGTGAAGACCTTCGGTCCGACCGCCGCGCTGGACGGCTTCGACCTCACCGTCCCCGCCGGCCAGGTCGCCGGGTTCCTGGGCCCGAACGGCTCCGGGAAGTCCACCGCGATCCGGGTGCTGCTGGGCCTGCTCCGGGCCGACGCCGGGACCGCCCGGGTGCTGGGCCTGGACGCCTGGGCGGACGCCGTGCAGGTCCACCGCCGCACCGCCTACGTCCCCGGGGACACCAGCCTGTGGCCCGGCCTCACCGGCGGCGAGATCATCGACCTGCTCACCGGGATCCGCGGGGGACGGCGACGGCGCCGGCGCCGCGACGAGCTCATCGAGCGCTTCGAGCTCGACCCCACGAAGAAGGCCCGCAGCTACTCGAAGGGCAACCGGCAGAAGGTGGCCCTCGTGGCGGCCCTCAGTGCCCAGGCGGAGCTGTACGTCCTGGACGAGCCGACCTCCGGGCTCGACCCGCTCATGGAGGCCGTGTTCACGGACGAGGTGCGCCGGCTCAGCGACGAGGGCAGCACGGTGCTGCTCTCGAGCCACATCCTGGCCGAGGTCGAGAAGCTCTGCGACACCGTGACCATCATCCGTGCCGGCAAGGACGTGGAGAGCGGGACCCTCGCGCAGCTGCGCCACCTGACCCGCTCCGCGGTCACCGCGACCACGACCGCCGACCCCGCCCGGCTGGCCGCGGTGGAGGGGCTGCACCACCTGGTGCACGACGACGGGCGGCTCGCCTTCGACGTCGACGACGCCCGGATCCCCGAGGTCCTCCGGGCGCTGGCCGATCTGGGGGTGCAGAACCTGACCGTCGCCCCGCCCTCGCTCGAGGAGCTGTTCCTGCGTCACTACGGCGACCGCCTCGCCGAGCGGGGCGCCGAGCGGGGCTCCGCGCAGGACGCGGAGGCGCCCCGGTGAGGACCGCCGAGCCGTGGACCGCAACGGGCCGGCTGTTCCGGCTCAACCTGCGCCTGGACCGGGTGCGGATCCTGGTGTGGGTCCTGGCGCTCGCCGGCACCGTGTACGGGACCGTGCTGGCCCTCGAGGAGACCTTCCCCGACGGCGAGGCCCGCCAGGCGCGGGCCTCGCTGCTGGACAATCCCTCGGCCGTCATGATGACCGGCCCGGCCTTCGGGGCGGACGACTACACGCTGGGCGCCATGACGGCCAACGAGCTGAGCCTGTCGGTCCTGGTGGCGACCGCCGTCATGAGCATCCTGCTCGCGAGCCGGCACGTGCGGGCGGAGGAGGAGTCCGGGCGGCTGGAGGTCGTCCGCGCCCTGCCGGTCGGCCGCTTCGCGCCGGCGGCGGCCGCCCTCGGTGCGGTCGCCGTGGCGGACGCGGCGGTCGGCGCGGGGATCGCGGCGGGGCTCCTCGCCGGGGGACTGGGCGGGGCCGACGCCGTGGCCTGGGGGCTCGCCACGGCGCTGACCGGTCTCGTGTTCGGCGCCGTGGCCGCCGTGACCGCCCAGCTCACCGAGCACTCGCGGGCCGCGTCCGGGATGGCGATGGCCGTGCTCGGCGCCGCCTTCCTCGTGCGCGGGGTCGGCGACGTCATCGAGCCCACCGGCTCGTGGCTGTCCTGGTTCTCGCCCATCGCCTGGGCCCAGCAGACCCGGCTCTACGTGGACCTGCGCTGGTGGCCGCTGGCGCTGTCGGCGGCACTGGCCGCGGTCCTGCTCGCATCGGCCGTCGTCCTGGCCCAGCGCCGCGACCTGGGCGCCGGCCTGCGGCCGGCCCGGCCCGGCCCCGCGTCCGCCGGCCGGTCCCTGCTCTCCACGACCGGGGTGGCCCGCCGCCTGCTGCGGGGAACCTTCGCCGGGTGGACCGCAGGTCTCGTCCTGTTCGGCCTGGCCTTCGGCTCGCTGGCCGACTCCCTGGAGGACAGCATCGCGGACCTCCCCTCGCTCGGCGACTGGCTCGCCGTGGACCTCGGTGCCCTCACCGAGTCCTTCGCCGCCGCGACACTGTCCTATCTCGCCCTCGGGGTGGTCGCCTTCGCCGTCTCGGGGGTGCTGCGACTGCGCGGGGAGGAGGAGGACGGGCGCGCCGGCCTGGTCCTCACGGCCGGGGTGGACCGGGTGCGCTGGATGCTGGGCTGGCTCGCCGTCGTGGGCGTGGAGGCCCTGCTGGCCCTCGTGCTGGCGGGGGCCGCACTGGGCGCGGGAGTCACCGCGACCACCGGCGACGCCCGGTGGACGGGCGAGCTCACCCTGGCCGCCCTGGCCTATCTGCCCGCGGTCCTGGTCGTGGCGGGTCTCGCCGCCGCCCTGGTGGGGCTGGCGCCGCGGGCCGCCGGGCTGAGCTGGGTCGTGGTCGCCTACGTGGTGTTCGTCGCGTGGTTCGGGCAGCTGCTGGGCCTGCCCGGGTGGGCGAGGAACCTCTCCCCCGTCCAGCTGACGCCGCTGGTGCCCTCCGAGGACTGGGCGGCCGCCCCCCTGCTGGGCCTGACCGCGGCGGGGCTCGCCCTCGTGGCGGCCGCGGCCGCGGGCTTCGGCCGCCGGGACCTGCTCGCCTGACGCGCCCGCGCGCCGGGTCCGCCCCGCCGCAGGGGCGAGGACGGCGGGTGGGGCCCGAGTGGCGCGCCCCACCGCGTTCCGTAGACTGCATACCAGGTGAGCCGGGAAGTCTGGTCGGCATGAGCACATCAAGCGACCCCTGACGAAGGAGCCACTATGTCCAGCCACGACCCCACGGTCCGCCCGGAGGACCACAGCCACGACACGCTGCGGCGGGGCAGCTACCGGGAGGTCCTGCGCATCGGGGAGATCCTGCGCAAGGAGACCATCGGCGGACTGCTGCTCGTGGCTGCGGCCCTCATCGCGATCATCTGGGCGAACTCGCCGCTCGCGGACAGCTACTTCGCCCTGCGCGACTACGAGATCGGCTACGAGCCCTGGCACCTGCGGCTCAGCCTCGGCAAGTGGGCGGCCGACGGGCTGCTCGCCATCTTCTTCTTCCTGGTGGGTCTGGAGCTCAAGCGCGAGTTCGTGGCCGGTGACCTGCGCGAGTTCCGCAAGGCCATGGTCCCGGTCGCCGCCGCCGTGGGCGGCGTCGTCGTGCCCGCCCTGATCTACGTCGCCTTCAACGCCTCCGACCCCGAGACCGCCGGTGGCTGGGCCATCCCCACGGCCACCGACATCGCCTTCGCCGTGGCGGTGCTGGCCATCATCGGCTCGCACCTGCCCACCGCGCTGCGGCTGTTCCTGCTGACGCTGGCCGTGGTCGACGACCTGCTGGCGATCACCATCATCGCCGTCTTCTACTCGGAGGACGTCTCGGCCCAGCCCCTGCTGCTGGCGCTGGTCCCGCTGGCGGTCTTCACCTTCCTCGCGCAGCGCTTCCCCCGGTTCTTCGGTCTGCACGCATGGGCCGCCTGGGTGATCCTGCTGCCCCTGGGCCTGGTGGTCTGGGCCCTGGTCCACGAGGCCGGGATCCACGCCACCGTGGCCGGGGTCCTGCTCGGGTTCGCCGTCCCCGTCCTGCGCAGCCAGGCCAGCGGCGGGCCGGCCGCCGGGCACGGGCTCGCCGAGGAGTTCGAGCACCGCTTCCGCCCCATCTCGGCCGGCTTCGCCGTTCCGGTGTTCGCCTTCTTCTCCGCCGGCGTCACCGTGGGCGGCTGGGACGGGCTGACCTCGGCGCTGAGCGCGCCCGTGACCCTCGGCATCGTCGCCGGTCTGGTGCTGGGCAAGCCGATCGGCATCGTGGGCGCCACGTGGCTGCTCACCAAGGTCACGCACGCCCGGCTCGACCCCTCCTTCAAGTGGATCGACCTCGTGGGCGTCGCCCTGCTGGCCGGCATCGGCTTCACGGTCTCCCTGCTGATCGCGGAGCTGAGCTTCACCCCGGGCAGCCTGCCCGGCGACCACGCCAAGGTCGCGATCCTGACCGCCTCCGTGTTGGCAGCGCTGCTGGCCACACTGATCCTCCGGGCCCGCAACCGCCACTACCGGGACGTGGAGGCGGAGGAGTCGGCCGACGCCGACCACGACGGCATCCCGGACGTCTACGAGGAGGACGAGGGCCCCGAGCGCGTGGGGCCCGTCCAGGTCGACCCGGACCACGAGACCCACGGGAACGAGCACCGCTAGCCCGAGGCCGACCCCACGCGAAGACCCCCGCCCGGACGTCCCGGACGGGGGTCTTCCCTGTGCACCGGCGGTGGGATCAACCGGCGAACAGCTTGAGGGCCTCCCGGTTGAACGCCTCGAGGTCGCCGGGGTTGCGGGAGGTCACGAGCCGGCCGTCGACGACGACCTCCTCGTCCACCCAGTCCGCGCCGGCGTTCTTGAGGTCGGTGGCCAGGGAGTTGTAGGACGTGAGCCGGCGGCCCTGCGCCAGCCCCGCCTCGATGAGGATCCAGGGGGCGTGGCAGATGGCGGCGATCGGCTTGCCCGCGGCGTCGAACTCCCGGACCAGGCGCAGGGCGTCCTGGTCCACGCGCACGTTGTCGGCGTTGAGGGTGCCGCCGGGCAGGACCAGGGCGTCGAAGTCCTCGGCCGTGGCGTCGGCGAGCGCGGCGTCGACGTCGTAGCTGCCGGCGTGGTCCCAGTCGCCCTGCATCGCGGTGATGCTGCCCTCCTTCTGGGACAGCAGGACGGGGGTGCCGCCGGCCTCCTGGACGGCCTTCCAGGGCTCGGTGAGCTCCGGCTCCTCCACGCCGTCGGTGGCGATGAAGGCGATCTTCTTGCCGGTGATGTCGGTGGTCATGCGCATACCTCCTGCTGGATGGACGAAGACGGGGGCAACGGGGGCGGGGCGGCCCGCCCCTGCGCGGAGCCGGCGTGCGAGCCGCTCCGCGCCGTGCCCCTCGCTGCGGTCGTACAGGTCCACTGTGGACGCGGGGAACCCGGCAGGGGAAGCCCACCAGGGGTCGTTCTCCCTCGGCGATCACCGGGAGGGTGCGGATCGTGCGAGGCTGAGGACCATGGTGAAGCTGCTGCTCCTGGCCGACACGCACGTCCCCAAGCGCGCCCGCGACCTGCCCGCCCCGGTGTGGCAGGCCGTCGGCGACGCCGACGTGGTCCTCCACGCCGGCGACTGGGTCGACCTCGCGACCCTCGAACGGCTCGAGGAGCGGGCCGCACGGCTGGTGGGGGTGTGGGGCAACAACGACGGCCCCGAGCTGCGGGCGCGCCTGCCGGAGGTCGCCCGCGAGACGATCGGGGGCGTGCGCTTCGGCATGGTGCACGAGACGGGTGCCGCGGCCGGACGGGAGGCGCGCACGGACCGGGCCCACCCGGGCCTCGACGTCCTGGTCTTCGGGCACAGTCACATCCCCTGGGACAGCACGACCGCCGGTGGCATGCGGCTGCTCAACCCGGGATCCCCCACGGACCGGCGGCGGCAGCCGTACTGCACGTACCTCACGGCCGTCGCGGACGGCGGCCGGCTCACCGACGTGGAGCTCGTCCGCCTCCCGCGGCGCTGACCCGCCCGAGTCCGGCGGGCGCGGCCGGCCGGAGCAGGTCCCTCAGAGCAGGCCCCGCAGCCTGTAGTAGCGCCGGCCCACCACGGTCCCGTTGACCCGGACCACGGCCCACACCAGCACGAGGAGCAGCGCCAGGACCACGATGGGCACGGGCACGAAGATCGCCCACACCACCAGTGCCATGCCGGGCACGGCGAGCAGGATCGGCCACGCGTACTGCACCATCTCCACCGCCATGTAGTCCTGCATCTCCCGCAGGACCGGGTCCTGCGGGATCGCGGCCCGGCGCACGGACATCCGCAGCCCCTTGGCGGCCCGGGCGCGGGCCTCCATCAGGTCGTTGCGGGGGGCGTCGTCCGCGCGGGTCAGGGACAGGACGATGCCGCTGACCAGCAGGGCCGCCCCGCCGGCCACGAGCCCCCACTGCGCGGGGCCCAGCCGCCCGTCGTCGCCCAGCAGCAGGGCGGCCGCGATGCCGCCCAGCAGCCCGACGACCAGGCTGAGCACGGCGGCCAGGACGACCCGCCGCACCCAGACCGCATCGAGCTCCCCGAGCCGCGGGATCTGCACGTGCGGGTGCTCGGCTCCGCTGAGCCGGATCTCCTCGTCCATGGTCGTACCGTCCTCTCGTCGTCCGGGGTCTCCGTTCGGACACCTCCATTGTCCCGCGTCCGGGCGCCCGGGGCACAGGGGCACCTGCCACGGACACGGCGCCGCCCCTGGTCCCGGCAGCCCGGGTCCAGGGGCGGCGCCGTGGGCGGACGGCGCGGCGCGGCTCAGGCCGCCTGGTAGGTCAGGCAGTCCGCCTCGTCGGCGCCGGCCCCGATCTTCACGTCGTGGGCGGTGCACATGAGGTGGGAGTTGTGCTTGCACTCGCTGCGCTGGCAGGCGCCGACCTCGGCGTGGAGCGTCGGCAGGCCGCCGTCGGGGCCGAGCGAGATGAAGGTGCCGCAGTGGGCGTGGCCGGCGGAGCCGGTCACGGTGATGGCGTGGGCGGTGCACTCGTGCTCGTGGTTGAACGAGCACTGCCCCACGGTGCAGTCGGAGACGGGAACGAACTCTGTGGTGGCCATGACTGTTCCTCCTGGAGGTTCCACGGGACCGGAGCGACCCCGGCCGGACTCCTCCAGGATGCGCCCGGCGAGCAGGAATGAATAGCACAGCTTCTCATGCGCATTTCCGGTCACCGGGCGCGGCCCCGGGCGGCCCCGGTCAGGACGCACCTCCCCCGGCCGGTGAGCTGCCCGGCACGCGCGCGATCCGCACCCGCTCCACCCGGGTGCGGTCCACGGAGAGGACCTCCAGCCGGCACCCGTCCACCTCGACGGCGTCGCCCGGCCGGGCCACCCGGCCCAGCCGCTCCATGACGAACCCGCCCACGGTCTCGTAGTGGCCCTCGGGGATGCTCAGGCCCGTCTCCTGCGGCACCTCCTGGATGATCAGCCCGCCGTCCACGAGCACGGCCTCGCCCGTGCGCAGCACCGTGTCCTCGTGCTCGCGCCGCCCGTCGTCGAACTCGTCGTAGATCTCGCCGACGAGCTCCTCGACCAGGTCCTCCAGGGTCACGATCCCCGCCGTCCCGCCGTACTCGTCGACCACGAGCGCGATGTGCTGGCCCTGCTTGCGCATGGTCTGCAGGGTGCGCAGCACGAGGTTGGTCCCGGGCAGGAAGGGGATGGGCCGCACGACGTCGCCCAGGGTCCGCGGCGGCGCCTCGATGACCCCGTCCCCGTCGGCGTCGGCCCGCACGAGATCGCGGATGTGCACGAAGCCCAGGACGTCGTCCACGGACCCGCCCGTGACGGGGTAGCGCGAGTGCGGCAGGGACAGTGCCGTGCGGTACGCCTCCGTGACGGACAGGGTGCCGTCCAGGAACCGGACGTCGGGGCGGGGGCGCATCACCTCGGCCAGGCTGCGCTCCCCGGCCTCGAAGACGTCCGTGAGGATCGAGCGGGAGACGGGGCCGATGCCGCGGGTGTCCACGACCAGTTCGCGGACCTCCTCCGCCGAGACCTCCTCCGCGGCCGCGTGCGGGTCCCCGCCCACCAGCCGCACCACCAGGTCCGTGGACGCGGAGAGCAGCCAGATGACGGGGCGCATCAGGGTGGCGAACAGGTTCAGCGGCGGGGCCAGGAGCCGGGTGAAGCCCACGGCGCGCTGCATGGCCAGGCGCTTGGGCGCGAGCTCGCCGAACACCAGGGAGAGGTAGGCGATCACCAGGGTCATCCCGATCAGCGCCGTGGTCTGCGCCGCGGAGGCGGAGAGCCCGGCCCGCTCGATCAGCGGGGCCACGTCCGGGGCGAGCGTGGCGGCGCCGTAGGCCGAGGAGAGGAACCCGGCCACCGTCACGCCGATCTGGACGGCCGACAGGAACAGGTTGGGGTTCCGCACGAGCGCCGCGGTCCGGGCACCTTTCCGCCCCGAGCGCTCGATCCTCTTGATCTGGCTCTCCCGCAGGCTCACGAGCGCCATCTCGGTGCCGGCGAAGACTCCCCCGACCGCCACGAACAGCAGTACCAGGAGCAGGTTGACGAGGGTGTCGGAGTCCATGCCGCCCACGCTACCGGCCGGTCGCCGGACGCCAGGAGATCACCGGTGCTTCACCCCGCGTCGGCCGCGCCGTCATCCTGCCCCCGTGGACTGGCGGGGCACCGTCCCCGCCTCCCGAAGGAGCCCCCCGTGCCCGCTCGTCCCGTTCCCGCCCTGCGCGCCGTGGCCGCCGGAGCGCTGTCCGCGGCCTCCGTGCTGACCGCCGCGGCGCCGGCCGCCGCCGTCCCCGACGCCGAGCGTCCCCTCGTGATCGGCCACCGCGGCGCCGCCGGGACCGCCCCCGAGAACACGGTGGCCGCGTTCAAGGACGCCCGTGCCGCCGGAGCCGACTACCTGGAGGTCGACGTCCAGCTCAGTGCCGACGGCGTGCCGTTCCTGTTCCACGACAGCACCCCCGCCCGGACGACGGACGTCGAGGACGTCTTCCCGGGCCGGGAGAACGACCCCGTCACGTCCTTCACCTGGGCCGAGCTCCAGCAGCTCGACGCCGGCTCCTACTTCGGCGCGCGGTTCGCCGGGGAGCGGATCCCGCACTTCGACGACGCCGCGAGGATCGCCACCGTCAACACCGGCGTCTACATCGAGATCAAGTCCCCGAAGAACTCCCCCGGCATCGAGCAGGTCGTCGCCGATGCCCTGGCCGAGGACGAAGTGTGGGCGAAGCTGCTGGAGGCGGGGAAGGTCACCGTCATCGGCTTCGACGAGGGCTCCAACCGGGTCTTCGCCGGGCTGGCCCCCGAGGTCCCCCTGCAGCAGCTGACCGGTTCCGTCCCGGACGCGGCCACGATCGGACGCTGGGCGGGATTCGTCGACTCGATCGGCACCGACTACCGTGCCCTGGACGCGGACGGCGTCGCGCGCGTCGACGCCGCCGGCCTGGACCTGGGCGTCTACACGGTGAACTCCCCCGAGGCCGTGCAGCACGTGCTCGACCTGGGCGTGGACATGGTCACCGGGGACTTCCCGGTCCAGACCGGACGCCTCCTCGGTGGACGGGACCCCTACCCGGCGGACCACGGCGTGGAGATCTCCGGCGCCGTCAACGACGTGCCGGGCGACGACGTCCGGTACGGGACCGGTGAGCACGTGGTGCTGGCCAACACGGGCACCCGCACCGTGGACGTCAGCGGCTGGCTCCTGCGCGACGCCGCGAACAACGTCCTGACCGTCGGAGAGGGCTACGAGCTGGTCCCGGGCGCGCGGCTGCGCGTGCGCACCGGGCCGGGGACCGGCACCGGGGACGCCTTCCACCACGGCGGCACCTCCTCCGTCCTCGACAACGGCGGCGACTCCGTGGCGCTGTGGACGGACGAGGGCACCCTGCAGCACGTCTTCGCGAACTGAGCCGGGACCGCGGGCCGGGGACCGCGGGCCGGGGACCGCTGTCCGGGGACCGCGGGGCTTCCCCGGGCGGCAGGCGGGCACTACCGTGGGGCGCACGCTGTCGAGGAGGACCCGCGGAGAGGCAGGGGCACCGGCCATGGACCCGGTCATCGAGATCGCCGACGACGACCTCTACGGACTGATCGACGCCCTCACCCACAGCGACTGGCAGCCGTCCCGCGGCAAGTTCCGGATCAACGTGGTCTACCGCGGGCACGCCCTGGCCGACCAGGACCTGCACACCAGCCTGTACCGGCTCCGGGGCGGGTCCAGCGACCGGATCGAGCCGCACCTCCTGCGCAACTTCCGCAAGTACGCCGCCCGGGACACCTCGCCCGGGGACTCCGACTGGAACTGGCTGTCCGTGGCGCAGCACCACGGCCTGCCCACCCGCCTGCTGGACTGGACCAACTCCCCGTACGTGGCCCTGCACTTCGCCACCGCCGACCCCCGCTGCTACGACGCGCCGGGCGCCGTGTGGTGCGTGGACTACGCCGCGGCCCACGAGCTCCTGCCGGCGGAGCTGCGCCGCGAGATCCGCTCGCACGAGGCGGGACTGTTCACCACCGACATGCTCACGCGGATCGCCTACACGCTGGAGGACTTCGACCGGTGCCTGGGCGACGGCGCGCAGGCCGCTCCCCTGTTCTTCGAGCCGCCCTCCCTGGACGAGCGGATCGTCAACCAGTCGGCCGTCTTCTCCGCGATGCCCGGGGCGACCGCCTCCCTGCACGACTGGCTGGGCGAGCACCCGGAGCTCTACCGCAAGGTGGTCATCCCGGCGGGGCTCAAGTGGCGGATCCGTGACCACCTGGATCAGGCCAACGTGACGGAACGGGTGCTCTTCCCCGGCCTCGACGGGCTGTCCCGGTGGCTGCGGCGCTACTACGGGCCGCGCCCGGAGATGCGGCCGGGCGAAGGCCCTGCCGCGCCCGGGATGACCGAGGGCCCGCAGGCCCCGGTCCCCTGAGCTCCCGCGGGCTCACCAGAGGTGGCGGCAGGCGCCGTTCTGGCAGGAGAACTCGGGCGCACGCCCGTCGGGCAGCATCATCGCCGGGGACGCCAGCTCCACGTCGCGCGCCGTGTCCCAGTCGTCGGGCATGATCTGCACGTAGACCAGCTCGAAGCCCGTGGCGCCGCAGCGGGGGCACGGTGCGGTGGTGCCGCGCAGACCGTCGGACGGGGTGGTGCTCATGGCGGGCCTCCCGGGGAGGAACAGGCGCCGGGCGCTCCGGTACCGGTGGGCCCAGTGTAGGTCCCCGGGCGCGCGGGACCCGGCTCAGCCGCAGGAGACGGTGAACACCCGGGCGTCCCCGGAAAGCTCCACTGCGGTGGTGGCGCCCCGGTGGAGCAGCGACTCCCCGCCGCCCAGCACCCACTCCCCGTCCGGGCCGCGCACCACCACGCGGTCCCCGGCGGCGAGGAGCACGGCGGTCCCGCGCAGCTCGAACGGCACGCTGCGGTCCGGCACGAGCTCGTGGGCGACGAGGGACAGCCGCTCGTCCCACAGGGGGTAGACACGCGCGCCGTGCTCGTCGGCCGGGGGCTCGACCACATCGGGGTCGGCCTGCACGTCGGCCAGCACCGCGAGCAGCTCGGGCACGTCCACGTGCTTGCCCGTCAGCCCGGCCCGCAGGACGTTGTCCGAGGAGCTCATCACCTCGATCGCCGTCCCGGAGAGGTACGCGTGGACCTGCCCGGCCGGGGTGTGCAGCGACTGCCCCGGCTCCAGGTGCACGTGGTGCATGCACACCGCCACCAGCAGGCCGCGGTCCCCCGGGTGCCGGTCGTGCACGTACCGGACCAGCGCGGCCACCGGGTCCTGCGGTTCCGCGGCGCGGGCCGCGGCGACGGTCGCGTCCACGGCGGCCGCGGCGGCGTCGTCGTCGAGCGCGAGCACGGAGTGCAGCGCGGGGCGCTCGCCGTCCGCGGCGGCGCGCAGCCACCCCAGTCCCAGCCGGTCGGCCGTGGCGCGCAGCCGCTCGGCGGGCTGCACGCCCGTGAGCAGCCCCACCTCCGTGAGCGCCACCACGGTCTCGGGCTTGGCGGAGCGGTCCTTGTAGTTGCGTGCCGGGTCGTCCAGGGGGATCCCCGCCCGCTGCTCGCGCTCGTAGCCCTCCTCGGCCTGCTCCGGCGAGGGGTGGACCTGGATGGACAGGGGGGCGTCGATGGCCAGGATCTTGAGCAGGAAGGGCAGCTGTCCACCGCGCGCCGACGCCGGGAGGTAGCCCTCGGGGTCCTCCTCGACGAGCCGGTCCAGCGACCGCTCCCGGCCGTCGACGAGCACCGCCGACGGCGCGGAGGGGTGCGCGCCGACCCACAGCTCGGCCTCGGGCTCGGGGCTCGGCACGGTGCCGCCCCGGAGCCGGGCCAGCACCTCGCGCGAGCCCCAGGCATAGTGCTGGACCGGATTGCGCATGCGAAGGATCTCACCCATGCCCGTCATCCAATCACAGGACGGACCGCCGGATGGGCGATCGGGAGCAGCCGTGGCCTAAGATCAGCGCTTGTGACTATCGATCTCTCAGCTTCGTTCAAGGCCTACGACGTCCGCGGCATCGTGGGCGAATCCATCACCGCCGAGACGGTCCGGGCCACCGGCGCGGCGTTCGTGGACGTCCTGGACCTCGCCGGCCGGACGGTCCTCGTGGGCGGGGACATGCGCCCCTCCTCCCCGGAGTTCATGGACGCCTTCGCCGAGGGCGCCGTCCGCCGGGGCGCGGACGTCCTGAAGATCGGGCTCGTCTCCACCGACGAGCTGTACTACGCCTCCGGGACGCTCGACGCCGCCGGGGTGACCTTCACGGCCAGCCACAACCCCGCCGAGTACAACGGCATGAAGATGTCGAAGCCCGGGGCCGTGCCGGTCTCCTCCGAGACCGGCCTCTACGACGTCCGCGACCTCGCGCAGCGGTACCTCGACGAGGGCGACGTCCCGGCCGTCCAGGACCCCGGCACCGTGAGCGAGCGGGACGTCCTGGCCGGCTACGCCGAGTACCTGCGCTCCCTCGTGGACCTGTCCGGGGCCCGCCCGCTCAAGGTGGTGGTCGACGCCGGCAACGGCATGGCCGGGCTGACCACCCCCGCGGTCCTGGGCGACGCCGTCCTGCCGGGGCTCCCCCTGGAGATCGTCCCCCTGTACTTCGAGCTGGACGGCACGTTCCCGAACCACCCCGCCAACCCGCTCGAGCCCGAGAACCTCGTGGACCTCCAGCGCGCCGTGCGCGAGCACGGCGCGGACCTGGGCATCGCCTTCGACGGCGACGCCGACCGCTGCTTCGTGGTCGACGAGCAGGGCGGGACGGTCTCCCCGTCCGCCGTGACCGCGCTCGTCGCCGACCGGGAGATCGAGCGGGCCCGGGCCGAGGGCATCGAGACGCCCGTGATCATCCACAACCTCATCACCTCCCGGGCCGTGCCCGAGCTGGTCACCGCCCGCGGCGGGCGCCCCGTGCGCACCCGGGTGGGCCACTCGTTCATCAAGGCCGTGATGGCGGAGGAGTCCGCGGTCTTCGGCGGCGAGCACTCCGCGCACTACTACTTCCGCGACTTCTTCAACGCCGACACCGGGATGCTCGCCGCGATGCACCTGCTGGCGGCGCTGGGCGAGCAGGAGCGGCCGCTGAGCGAGCTGATGCACCAGTACGACCCGTACGCGGCGTCCGGGGAGGTCAACTCCACGGTGGAGGACAAGGCGGGCGCGGTCCGGCGGGTCGTCGACGCCCTCACCGGTCGCGACGTGGTCGTGGAGACCCTGGACGGGACCACGCTCAGCTGCCCGGACGAGGGCTGGTGGTTCAACCTGCGCCCGTCCAACACGGAGCCGTTCCTGCGCCTCAACGTCGAGGCCAAGGACACCGAGACGATGGAGCGGGTCCGGGACCGGGTGCTGGAGCTCGTGCGTTCCTGAGCCCGGCAGCACACAGCCCCGCCGGACGGCCGTCCGGCGGGGCTGTGTGCTGCCGGGAGGAACTCAGGCGACGACGGCCTCGCGCGCGTCGTCGTGGAGCATCCACTGGTCCGGGCCGAGGATCTCGTAGGCGATGCTGCGGCCGGGCGCGCCCTGGGCGATCGCGGCCGAGCGGGCGGCCCGCATGAAGGGCAGCGGGCCGCACAGCACCACCTGGGCGTCGGCGGGGAGCCGCACTCCGGTCAGGTCCATGAACCCGTCGTGGTCGCCCTCGCCGGGGGTCTCCATCCAGGTCTCCAGGCGCGCACCGGGCAGCTCGGCCACGAGCAGCTCGTGCAGCTCGCGCAGGGACCAGGTCGCGACCGAGCGGTCGGCGTGCAGCACCAGGACCTCGCGCCGCGACTCCTGGCGGACGAGCCGGTCCAGGAAGGCGAGCATCGGGGTGACGCCGATGCCGGCGGAGGCCAGCACGAGCGGCCCCTCCCCCTCCGGGAGCACGACGTCGCCGTAGGGGTTGGAGACCTGCAGGACGTCGCCCACCCGGACGTCGTGGTGCAGCACGGGGGTGACCTCCCCGCGCTCGTCGAGGCGGACGGCGATGCGGCGGGTCCCCTCGGGCCCCGGCACCAGGGTGAACTGGCGCGGCTGGTGCACGCCGTCGGGCATCCGCACCTGGACGGTCACGTACTGCCCGGCCACGGCGGGGGTCATGGGGGTGTCGTCGGCGGGCTCGAAGGTGAGGGCGACAGTGCCGACCCCGGCCTGCTCCTTCGCGGCGACCCGGAACGGGGCGACGACGACGTCGTTGGCCTGGGACCCGTAGAGCCCCTCCTCGATCTTGATCATGGCGTCGGCCATCAGCCAGTACACCTCGTCCCAGGCGGCGACGACCTCGGGGGTCGCCGCGTCGCCGAGGTCCCGGGCGATCGCACCGAACAGGTGCTCGTGGACGATCGGGTAGTGCTCCGGGAGCACGCCCAGGGAGGCGTGCTTGTGCGCCACGCGGGAGAGCAGCTCGTCCGGGTAGCCCTCCGGGTGGGACAGCAGCCAGGACGCGAACATCGCGATGGAGCCCGCGAGCGCCTGCGGCTGGCTCCCGTTCTTCTGGTTGGCCCGGCTGAACATGCCGTCCAGCAGATCGGGGCGCGCCTCGAACATGGAGCGGTAGAACTGCGGGGTGATGAAGGGGATGCGCTCGGCGACGACGCCGATGGTCTGCTCGATGACGGGACGGGACTGCTCGGACAGCACTGTTGCCTCCTGGGTGCCGGGATCTGACACCCTGAAACTAGCATCTGAAATGCTTTATTAAGCAATCGGTGACGCCGCATCCGCGACGTGGCGTCCGGGCGGCTCCGGCGGCCGCATCCCGATGGACACGAGCACCGGGCCCACCTGCCGTTCGCTCACGAGGTCGCGCACGCGCACGTCGTCGAGCGCGCGGTAGAAGGCCTCCCGGGCGTCCGCGAGGGCCCGGCGCAGCCGGCACCCGTGGTCCAGGGGGCAGTCCCCGTCCGGGGCCTCGCAGGCGACCATCGCGGAGCCCGCCTCGAGCTCGCGCAGCAGCGCCCCCACGGTGGCGTCCAGGCCGGCGGGGGTGATGGACACCCCGCCGGTGCGGCCGCGGCTCGAGGCGAGCAGGCCGAGCCCGCTCAGCCGGCCCACGGTCTTGGTCACGTGGTGGTAGGGCGCACCGACCCCCTCGGCGATGGCGCGGGTGGTGAGCTTCGCACCCTCGGGGGCGGCACCGGTCAGCAGCAGGACCCGCAGGGCGATGTCGGAGAACGCCGTCAGCCGCACGGCCGTGCCCTCTCGGTCCTCATGGCTGCTCCTTCCCGGTTCCCGGCGCGCCCGGCCGTCCGGCGGGGGCCCTCCCATTCTCCCACGCACGACGGAGGGGCCTCCCGGTGCGGGAGACCCCTCCGTCGGTCCGGCGGCCCCGGGTGCTGCCCGGGGCCGCGGCTCAGGCCTGGTGCAGGCGGTTCTCCAGGCCGGCGCGCTGCTCGACGATCGACTCGGGGACGTGGCCCAGCCTCTGGAACCACCCGTCGATGCTGGGCAGCTCCGCCTTCCACTCCTCGACGTCGACCGCCAGGGCGGCCTCGAGGTCCTCGTCGGCGATCTCCAGGCCAGTCAGGTCCAGGTCCTGCGGGGTGGGCACGGTGCCGATCGGGGTCTCCCGGCCGCCGGCGGTCCCGTCGAGGCGCTCGACGATCCACTTGACCACCCGGGAGTTCTCGCCGAAGCCGGGCCACGCGAACCCGCCGGTCGGGGTGCGGCGGAACCAGTTGACGTAGAAGACCTCCGGCATGTTCTCCTCGCCCACGCGCTCACCGATCTCGACCCAGTGCGCGAGGTAGTCGTTGGCGTTGTAGCCGATGAACGGGAGCATGGCCATCGGGTCGCGGCGCACCACGCCGACGGCGCCCTTGGCCGCGGCCGTGGTCTCCGAGGAGAGCGTGGCGCCCTGGAAGACACCGTGCTCCCACCCGAAGGCCTGCGAGACCAGCGGCACCGTGGTCTTGCGGCGCCCGCCGAAGACGATCGCGGACAGCGGCACGCCCTCGGGGTCGTCGTACTCGGGGGCCAGGATGTCGACCTGCTTGATGGGGGTGCAGAACCGGGAGTTCGGGTGCGCGGCCGGCCGGCCGGAGTCCGGGGTCCACTCGCGGCCCTTCCAGTCGATCAGGTGCTCGGGGACCTCCTCGGTCATGCCCTCCCACCAGACGCCGCCGTCGTCGGTGAGCGCAACGTTCGTGAAGATGGTGTTGCCCCGGGCGATGGCGCGCATGGCGTTGGGGTTGGTGGGCCAGCCGGTGCCCGGGGCCACGCCGAAGAGCCCGGCCTCGGGGTTGGTCACGCGGGCCTGGCCGTCCTTGCCGAAACGGATCCAGGCGATGTCGTCGCCGACCATCTCCGCCTTCCAGCCCTCGATCGTGGGCTCGAGCATCGCGAAGTTCGTCTTGCCGCACGCGGACGGGAAGGCGGCGGAGATGAACCTGCTCTCGCCCTCGGGGTTGGTGACCTTCAGGATGAGCATGTGCTCGGCCAGCCAGCCCTCGTCGTGGGCGATGGCCGAGGCGATCCGCAGGGCGTAGCACTTCTTGCCCAGCAGGGCGTTGCCGCCGTAGCCGGAACCGAAGGACCAGATGGCACGGTCGTCGGGGAAGTGCACGATGTACTTGGCCGGGTTGCAGGGCCAGGGGACGTCCTCCTCGCCCGGGGCCAGCGGGGCTCCGAGGGAGTGCAGGCACTCGACGAAGAACCCGTTCTGCTCGGTCATCTTCTCGAGCACGGGGGTGCCGATGGTCGCCATGATGCGCATCGAGCACACCACGTAGGCGGAGTCGGTGATCTCGACGCCGTAGCTCGGCCGGGCGGCCTCGAGGTGGCCCATGACGAAGGGGATGACGTACATGGTCCGCCCGCGCATGGCGCCGCGGAACCTCTTGCGCAGGGACGCCTTCATCACCTCCGGGTCCTCCCAGTTGTTGGTGGGACCCGCACCCTTCTCGGTCTTGGTGCAGATGAAGGTGCGCTCCTCGACGCGGGCGACGTCGTCCGGGTCGGAGAACGCGGCGAAGGAGTTGGGGAACTGCTCCTCGTCCAGGCGCACGAAGGTGCCGGCGTCCACGAGCTCGTCGGTGAGCCGCTTCCACTCGTCCTCCGAGCCGTCGACCCAGTGGATGCGGTCCGGCTGGGTCAGCTCCGCCATCTCGCGCACCCACCCGAGGAGGTGCGCGTGGGTGGTGGGGGCGTTGTCCAGCGCGCTCGTCACAGCCTCGGTCAGCCCGGTCGTCTCCGTCGTTGCAGTGGGGTTGTCAGCCATTGACATGTCTCCTCGTTGAGGCCGTCCGCCGACCGCCCGGGGCTCTCGTGGTGGCGCTCGTCATCGAACACCCGACCCGGTCGTGCCGGGCCCACAGTGAGCGGCATGGAGGTGGGCGGCCGGTCTCTACTGTGATGTGGGCCCATCCTAGCCTCCGGATCCGGCCCGCCCCAGCAGGATTACGCGCGCGACGGTCCGCGGACGGGGCCGCCGCCGGATTTTGCGCTGCCGGGGCCCGCATGTAGAGTTGTACCCGGCTTGGACGGCGGTGACGCCGGGAAGCCGATGCGCCTGTAGCTCAACGGATAGAGCATCTGACTACGGATCAGAAGGTTGGGGGTTCGAATCCCTTCGGGCGCACCACAGAAAAAAGCCCCTCACCGGCAGGAATGCCGGTGAGGGGCTTTTTCGTGCGCCGGCCCGGGGAGCAGGGGCGCGGGAGCTCCGGGCCGCTCAGTCCGCGCGCGCCGCCAGGGCGTGGATGTCACCCCCGGCCCGGCCCACCACTCCCCGGGTGACCACCGCGTCCAGCCCGGGCAGGGCGGCCAGGTGCAGCGCGAGGCGGCGGGCCCGGCGGCGCGTACGGGAGGCGGGCAGGAACCACTGCGCCCCGTCGCGGGCCACGCGCTGCTTCTCGGCGACCACGGGGCGCCAGCGCCGCTCCCAGCTCCCGAGCGCCTCCTCCACCGACGCGGCGCGGGACAGCCGCTCGGCGAGCAGCCACGCGCCGGCGACCGCCAGCGAGGCACCCTGACCGCCCAGCAGGGAGACCGCCTGGCCGGAGTCCCCGAGCAGCACGGTCCGGCCCGCGCTCCAGCGCGGCACCTCCACCTGGAGGACCTGGTCGTAGTACACCTGGCCGGCGGCCGGGCACGCCGCCAGGGCCCGGGGCACGATCCAGCCGAGGGAGCCGTGGACCTCGGTCAGTCTCGCGCGCGGGTCGGCCGGCAGGGACACCTCGTCCGTGCGGTGCACGGCGAAGGCCGCCACGCGCCCGTCGCGCAGCCCGTAGAAGCCCATCGCCCGGTCGATGCTGTCCGTGAGACAGAAGCGGGGGCCCACCTGCCGGTACGCCTCCGGGTCCTCGAAAACGTACGCCGCCGTGTGCAGCCCCAGACCCCGCCGGAAGCGCTCCTCCGGACCGAGCGCGCCGCGGCGGACCGCGGAGTGGATCCCGTCGGCGCCGACCAGCAGGTCGGCGTCCAGCTCGGTGCCGTCGTCGAGCACGGCGGCCGCTCCGCCGGGCCGGGTGCGGACCCCGGTCACGCGCACGCCGAAGCGCAGCTCGGCCACGCCCTCGGCGTGCTCGCGCAGGACCCGCTCGAGGTCCGGGCGCATCACGCTGGTGAGGCGCCCGTCCAGGGCACCGGCGAACCGGGCGACGGGCAGCCCCGCCCGGTCCCGGCCGCGGTCGTCCACGTAGCTGAGCCGGTCCACGGCGTAGCCGAGCTCCCGCACGGCGGGCAGCACCCCCATGGCCTCGGCGGCGTCCCAGCCGGGGCCGAAGAAGTCCATCATGTAGCCCTGTTCCCGGGGCCGGGGCGACTGCTCCAGGACCACCACGCCCCAGCCCTTCCGGCCCAGGCACCCGGCGAGGGCCAGCCCCGCGATGCCGGCCCCGCAGACGACGGCGCGCACGACGGGCTCCGGCTCAGTACCGGTCGCCGGTGGCCACGACGCCGTCCAGCAGCTCGAGGTCCTCGTCCGCGAGCCGCAGCTCCGCGGCCGTGGCGTCCTCGCGCAGGTGGACGGGGTCGGTGGTGCCCGGGATCGGCAGGACGTGCTCGCCCCGCACCGTCGTCCACGCGATCGCCACCGCCGCCGGGGACACCCCGTGCCGCCGGGCGACCTCGTGCAGCGGTCCGAGCACGGTGTCCTCGTTGGCCGCCATGGCCTCGGGCGTGAACCGGGGGTTGCGGGAGCGGAAGTCTGCGGCCGAGAACGTCCGGCCGGCGAGCGTGCCGGCGAGGTAGCCGCGGCCCAGCGGGGAGAAGGGGACGAACACGGCGCCGCGGCCGGCGCACCAGGAGATGACGTCCCCGGAGGGGTCGCCGTCGGAGGTGGGCCCCGACCCGTCGGGGTTGCGGGTCCACAGCGAGTACTCCGACTGGATCGCGGCGACCGGGTGGATCGCGTGCGCCCGGTCCGCCTGCTCCGTGCTGACCTCGGACAGACCCACGTGGCGCACCTTCCCGGCACGCACGAGCTCGCCCATCGCGCCCCACGTCTCCTCGAGGGGTACGTCCGGGTCGACCCGGTGGAGGTAGTAGAGGTCCACGACGTCGGTGCGCAGCCGGCGCAGGCTGTCCTCGACCGACCGGCGCACCTCCTCCGGGCGCCCGCAGCGCTCGGTCCGGGGAGGCTCGAGGGAGGCGGCGCGCAGGCCCGTCTTGGAGCAGAGGAACACCTCGTCGCGGCGGGCCCCGAGTGCCGCGCCCACGAGCTCCTCGTTCGCTCCCCCGCCGTAGAGCACGGCGGTGTCCACGAAGTTCATCCCGAGGTCCACCGCGAGGTGGAGCACCTCGTGCTTCTGCCGTTCGGTCAGCCCGTGCCGGTCGTAGACCCAGCTCATGCCCATGGCCCCGAACCCGACCGCGCCCACGCGGTCCCCGGACGGGGTGAACACCGTCTGTCGCATCCTCGCTCCTTCTCGTTCCCGGTCGCCGCCCGCCCCGGTGGCGGACCCGCGGCTCAGCGGTCCCCCGACGGCGGCCGCGGCACGGTGAAGTCCACCAGCCGGGCGTCGGCGCCGTCCAGCTCGGACCAGGTCCCGGGGACCTCGAGGACCGCCAGCCCGGAGGTGGGGCAGCCGTCGGCGAGGGCCATCACGGCGTCGTAGTCGGAGTCCGGTGTGGCCAGGCGCAGGGCCGCGTCGCGCAGGCCCGGCAGGTGGCCGATGAGCAGCAGGGACTCCACGGTGTCCGGCACGTGGTTGACCGCCGCGATGATCCGGGCGTCCGCGGCGCCGTAGAGCGACTCGTCGAGCCGGGCCGTGGGCGCGAGGTCACCGAGGACGCTGCACACCCAGGTGCAGGTCTGCCGGGCGCGCAGGGCGCTCGAGCACAGGATCATGTCCGGCACGTGGCCCTGCGCCAGCAGCCACCGGCCGGCCGCGGCGGCGTCCGCGGCCCCGCTCCGGTGCAACGGGCGGTCGTGGTCGGTCACACCCCACGGGTGTTCCGCCTCCGCATGGCGCATGAGGACGAGCTTCTTGCGGTCGTGGCGGGTCATCGGTTCATGATGCCACGCGCCCGCCCGGCACGGGACGGCCCCGGCGTCTCCGCGTCGCGGAGGAGAGCCGGGGCCTGCACGGGTCGGGAACGGATCAGATGGAGTACTCGGGGGCCGCCCACACGACGACCTCGGGGTGCTCGTAGAAGCGGTAGCCCTGGCCGCGGACGGTGCGCACGGTGTTGGCGAGCCGGCCGAGCTTGGAGCGCAGGCGCCGGATGTGCACGTCGATGGTGCGCTCGTTCGGCACCTCCTCGGAGTCCCGCCACAGGCTGTGCAGCAGCTCGTGCCGGCCGACGGTGCGGCTGCCGTTCTCCACGAGGTAGTTCAGCAGCTCGAACTCCTTGAAGGTCAGGTTGAGCAGTCCGCCGTCGAGGAAGACCTCCCTCCGGGAGAGGTCGATGAGCACGCCGTTGGACTGGTTGGTCCTGGTCTCGGGCGCCGGCGCCGGTGCGGCGGGGGCCGCGGGGCGCACGGTCCCCGAGGTGGGGTCACCGAGGGCGTTGCGGACGACCTCGAGGTCGGTGCCCGAGGTGTTGGCCGGGGCCAGGGCGACCGCGGCGTAGGAGTCGGCCTCCGGGACCAGCTGCTGGGCGTACGCCCGGATACTCTGGACCATCTTGACCAGTGAGGTGCCGTTCGCGGCGGCGATCTCCTCGTTGAGACCCACGTAGATCACGAAGCCGCGGGCCTCGTTCTCCTGGACCTGCGGCCGTGGCGTGCTCTCCCGCTGCAGGCGCGTGGGAAGCGGCGGCTCCCCGGGCGCGGCGGGCATGGCCCCGATCGTGCTGCGGAGACTGCGGTAGTCGGCGGGCGCCGCCGGCGCCCGATCGGGAGCCGTGGCCGGACGGCGGGCGCCACGCGCCTCGCTCGTGCGGTTGCGCTGAGAAATGTGCACGTATCCCGGTGTGCCTGGCATTTGGTGCCCTCGTCTCTGCCGTCGTCCGGTGGGCGTCCTCCGCCCGACCCGGGTCGCTCCGCCCCTCGGACCGACCCCACCACTCCCAGCTCCCGGATTCCCGGCTCCGTGTTTCCCGGGGACGGTCCCCGCGAAGCTGAAAGATCCCTGACAGTGGCGTTGATCTCATGGTCCACCAGTGCTGTCGAACACGCAAGTAATATTCTCGACACTTTCTCACGATGTGAGACGAGGACGACAGCCATCGAAACCCCGCACCAAAATGAACCTCCTTCACCCGCGCCCCGCGCCCCTCCGGAGCCCCTGTTCCGCGAAAAATCAGGCTTCTGAGCATTCCTGGTAGCCTTCCGGACCCCAAGCACAAACGACTTCGCGATGTCAAGAGCGTTCTTTCGATGGATATCGCGTCTCAGCATCCGGACACGGTGTTCTGGGTACGCGAAAGGCCCGCCGACGGGGTCGGCGGGCCTTCAGGGCGGCGGATCCGCTGATTTCCGGGGGCGGTGCTCAGTCCACCACGCCGTAGAGCCGATCACCGGCGTCGCCGAGCCCCGGGACGATGTACGCATTCTCGTCGAGCCGTTCGTCCCTCGCGGCCAGGACGATGTTCACCTCGGAGTCCCCGAGCTCCTCCTCCAGGGCTGCCAGCCCCTCGGGGGCCGCGAGCAGGCAGACGCACGTGATCTGCTCGGCGCCGCGGCGGTAGAGGAACTTGATCGCCTCGCGCAGCGTCCCGCCCGTGGCGAGCATCGGGTCGAGCACGAAGACCTGGCGCCCGGTGAGGTTGTCGGGCAGACGCTCGGCGTACGTGATGATGTCGAGGGTGTCCTCGTTGCGGGCCATGCCCAGGAAGCCCACCTCGGCCGTGGGGATCAGCCGGGTCATGCCCTCGAGCATGCCGAGACCGGCCCGCAGGATCGGCACGACCAGCGGCCGGGGCTTCGACAGCCCGACCCCGGTGGTCCGGGTGACCGGTGTGTCGATCTCCACCGGTTCCACGCGGACGCTCCGGGTGGCCTCGTACGCCAGCAGCGTCACGAGCTCCTCGACGAGCAGTCGGAACACCGGGGACGTGGTGTTCTTGTCCCGGAGGACGGTCAGTTTGTGCGCCACCAGTGGGTGGTCGAGAACGGTCACTCGCATGGACCAAAATTACCACCGGGTTCCCGGCCCCCGCCGCGGCGCCCGCCCGGTCCGCCGACCCCGCCCAGGAGATGACCCGCATGGCCCTGCCCCCACGCACCCGCACCGAGGCCCGCGCCGAGGAGTGGATGCGGCTCGCCCTCGCGGAGGCCCGGGCCGCCCTGGCGACCGAGGACGTGCCGATCGGCGCCGTCGTCGTCGCCGCGGACGGCACGGTGCTCGGCCGGGGCCGCAACCGCCGGGAGGCCGACGGCGACCCCACGGCCCACGCCGAGGTCCTGGCCCTGCGGGAGGCAGCCCGCGCACTGGCCACCTGGCGCCTCGACGGCTGCACGCTCGTGGTCACCCTGGAGCCGTGCGCGATGTGCGCCGGAGCCGTCGTCCTGGCCCGTGTGCCCCGGGTGGTGCTGGGCGCGTGGGACGACAAGGCCGGGGCCGCGGGCTCCGTCCTCGACGTGCTCCGGGAGCGACGGCTCAACCACTGGGTGGAGGTGACCGGGGGCGTCCTGCAGGAGGAGTGCTCGCGCCTGCTCCTCGACTTCTTCGCCGGGCACCGGCGCGGCGGGCGCGACGACGGCCCGCCGGGTCCCCCTCCCGGGGACACGGGGGGTTTTGGTGGTTGAGCGCGCCAGCCGGTACAGTACTGCGAGCTGGTGACGTGTCCGAGCGGCCGAAGGTGCATCACTCGAAATGATGTTTGGTGTAAGAGCCAACGAGGGTTCAAATCCCTCCGTCACCGCGTAGAACGAGGCCCCTGCCTCCCCGGGATCCCGGGGAGGCAGGGGCCTCCGTCATGCCCGGCCCGTCCGGCCGCACGACGAGCACGGCCGCCCGCGGAGCCGCCCCTCCGGGACGGCGGGCCCGGCCTGCGGGGGAGGGGTTTACTGGAGCCATGACTCTGGAGCGGTGGACCGAACTCACGGAATGGCCGGTCATGCTCGCGGCCTTCACCTATCTGGCCGTGTACAGCTGGGAGGTACTCTCCCCCGGGACGATCCCCTCCGGCGTGGCCCACACGACCCTCCAGGGCATCTGGCTGCTGTTCGTCGCCCACTACGTCGTCAGCCTCGCCCTGGCGCCCGAGCGGCGCTCCTGGTTCTTCCGCAACCTGCACGAGCTCGTGATCGTCACCCTGCCGATGCTGCGGCCGCTGCGGCTGCTGCGCCTGCTCACGGCCCTCAACGTGCTCCACCGGGTCGCCGGCACCGCCCTCCGGGGCCGGGTCATCGTCTACGTCACCGGCGGGTCCTGTCTGCTCGTCTACATCGCGGCCCTCGCCATGTACGACGCCGAGCGGAACCGCCCCGGGTCCCTCATCACGAACTTCGGGGACGCCCTGTGGTGGGCCGTCGTCAGCGTCACCACCGTCGGCTACGGCGACCTGTACCCCGTGACGCCGACCGGCCGGCTCATCGCGGTCGCCCTGATGCTCTACGGCATCGCGCTCCTGGGCGTGGTCACCGCGACCCTGGCGTCGTGGCTCATCCAGCAGGTCGCCGAGGAGGAGGAGAAGAGCACGGTCGTGACCGTGGCCCACGTCGAACGGCTGAGCCGTGAGCTCGCGGAGCTGCGCGGTCTGCTGGCGGAGCCGCCGCAGCAGCCCGGGAACTCCCGGCCCCCGGAGTAGCCCGGGCGGCGGGGGCGTGCCGACGACGGCGACCGGCACCGGCTACCGTGGTGCCGTTCACAGCCCGCCGCCCGGCGGGCGCCGAGCAGAGAGGTGCACCATGACGGCGTCGGCGCAGGCACTCGGACACCTGGGGACGGACGGGGAGGAGTACCCGGACGCCTACTTCGTGCGGCTGGACGGAACCAGGTTCCGCTCGACGCTGCACTCGCAGGGCGCGTGGAACGACGCCGAGCAGCACATGGGCGCCGCCTCGGGGCTGCTCGCCCACGCCGTGGAGGTCGACCACCCCCGCGACGACCTCCTGCCCGTGCGCTTCTCCTACGACATCCTCGGCTTCATCCCCGGCGGTGAGGTGGAGGTCACCACGCGCGTGCTCCGCCCGGGGCGCACCATCGAGCTGGTCGAGGCGACGATGAGCCACGCGGGCCGCTCGTGCATCCGGCTGAGCGTGTGGCGACTGGTCCGGGGCGAGACCGCCGGGTCCGCCGGCACGCACCGGGAGGCCCTGCCCCCGGTGGCCGGCGCGGCGTCCGCGGACATGACCGGCCGGTGGCCCGGCGGCTACATCGCCTCCCTCGAGGGCCGGACCGTGCGCGAGCACCGGCCCGGCCGGGCGGCCATGTGGCTGCGCGCGCCGCACGCCGTCGTCGCCGGGGAGCAGGCCTCCACGACGGCGCAGTTCCTCGCGGCGGTGGACGCCGCCAACGGCATCGCCGTGCGGGTCGGCCCGGACGAGCTGGCCTTCCCCAACGTGGACCTCGCCGTGCACCTGGTCCGGGAGCCCGTCTCCGCCTGGGTGGGCCTCGACACGCACGTCACCTTCGGCGGCACCGGGGTGGGCCTCACCGAGTCCGCGCTGCACGACGAGGCCGGCTACCTGGGCCAGGTCGCCCAGTCCCTGACGATCCGGCCCCTGCCGGCCTCCGGCTGAGCACGTCCGCGTCCGGGGCACCCGCCGCGCGACCGTACAATGGGCGGCGGGATTTCCGACGTCGAGACCAGGGGCCACCACGCCCCGAGGAGGCCATCGAAGTGAGCAGCATCAACATCACCGTGATCGACCGCGAGGGCAACCGCACCGAGGGTGTCGAGTGGAAGGACTTCGAGAGCCTCATGGAGGCCCTCACCCGGCACAAGTACCCGATCCTCGCCACGTGCGGCGGCAACGCGTCCTGCTCGACCTGCCACTCGTACCTCGACCAGGGCGCCTTCGCGAAGGCCAACGACATCAACGACGAGGAGGAGGACCTCCTCGACATGCTCGACGACACCCGCCACGACACCTCCCGGCTCAGCTGCCAGGTCGAGTGGTCGGAGGACCTCGACGGCGCCGAGGTCACCATCGCCCCCGAGTGGTGAGCCCGTCGTCCCTGCGGGGACGGCACAGCCCGCTCTGACCAGCCCCCCGGACGGACCGGCGTTGCCGGCGCGCAGGAAGTGGACCCATGACCGACATCCGTGACGACCTCACCACGCGCGCCGCCTACGTCTCCGACGCGTCCATCTACCGGCGGCTGCCGGAGGCGGTGGCCGAGCCGCGCAGCGTGGAGGAGGTCCGCGAGCTGCTGGCGCTCGCCCAGGAGCGCGGGTGGCCGGTGGTCTCGCGCGGGGGCGGGACGTCGGTGGCGGGCAACGCGATCGGCGAGGGCCTGGTCATCGACACCTCCCGGCACTTCAACCGGATCCTGTCGATCGACCCCGAGGCGATGACCGCCACGATCCAGCCGGGCGTGATCTGCGACCAGCTGCGCGCGGCGGCCTCCGAGTTCGGCCTGACCTACGGCCCGGACCCCTCGACGCACTCCCGCTGCACGATCGGCGGGATGGTCGCCAACAACGCGTGCGGCTCCCACTCCGTGGCCTGGGGCACGTCCGCGGACAACCTCGTCTCGCTGAAGGTCATGCTCGCCGACGGCCGGGAGGTCGAGCTGCGCGAGGGCGGGACCTCCGACCCGCAGCTCAACCGGGCGCTGACCGGGATCCGGGACCGGCACCTGGCGATGCTGCGCACCGAGCTGGGCCAGTTCCCCCGCCAGGTCTCCGGGTACGGGCTGCACTACCTGCTCGGGGAGAAGGGCTTCGACACCGCCAAGGCCTTCGCCGGGACGGAGGGCACCTGCGGGGTCATCACCGAGCTCACGGTCCGCCTGGTCCGCAAGCCCGCCCACACCGCGCTGGCCGTGCTGGGCTTCCAGGACGCGTTCGAGGCCGCCACCGCGGCGCCGAAGCTGCGCGTGCCCGGGGTGTACACGATCGAGGGCATGGGCTCCGATCTGCTCGACGCCCTGCGCACCCGGCCCGGTCAGGAGCGCGCCGGCGGCGAGCTGCCCCGCGGCGGCGGCTGGCTCTACTGCGAGGTCGGCGCGGACACCCTGGAGGAGGCCGAGGCCCGGGCGCGGGAGCTGCCGGGGCTCGTCCCCGAGAACGTCGTGGACTCCGTGACCGTCTCCGGCGCGGCCGAGGCCAAGGCCCTGTGGCGGATCCGCGAGGCCGGGGCGGGCATCGTGACCCGCCTGCCCGAGGGCGGGGAGGCCTGGCCGGGGTGGGAGGACTCCGCGGTCCCGCCCGCACGCCTGGGCGAGTACCTGCGGGACCTCTACGACCTGCTGCACGAGCTGGGGCTCACCGGCATACCCTTCGGGCACTTCGGGGAGGGCTGCGTGCACATCCGCATCTCCTTCGACTTCGGCACCGACGACGGGATGGCGACCTACCGCACGTTCATCGAGCGCGCCGCGGAGCTGGTCCACCGCTACGGCGGCTCGGTCTCCGGGGAGCACGGCGACGGCCGCGCCCGCTCCGAGCTGCTCGCCACCATCTACTCCCCCGAGGCACTGGCCTCCTTCGCGGAGTTCAAGCGCGTCTTCGACCCGGACGGGTTCTTCAACCCGGGCGTGCTCGTGGACCCCGAGCCCATCGACCGGGGCATCCGTCCCGGTCCCGGGGCGCGGACGTTCGCGCTCACGCCCGTGCACGCGTTCTCCCGCGACGGCGGATCCTTCTCCAGCGCCGTGAACCGGTGCGTGGGCGTGGGCTCCTGCCGCTCGGACGTGGGCGCCATGTGCCCGTCCTTCCAGGCGACCCACGACGAGGTGCACTCGACCCGGGGCCGCGCCCGCTCCCTGGCCGAGATGCTGCGCGGGGAGTCGATCACGGACGGCTGGAAGTCGAAGGAGACCCTCGAGGCCCTGGACCTGTGCCTGTCCTGCAAGGCCTGCGCCACCGAGTGCCCGGTCAACGTGGACATGGCCACGTACAAGGCCGAGTTCCTGCACCACCACTACCGGCACGGCCTGCTCTCCTTCCTGGGCCGGGACCGGCGGCCCATGGCGCAGTTCACGATGGGCTGGATGCCGCTCTTGATGCGGATCGTGGAGAGGGTGCCCTTCTCCTTCCGGCTGATCAACGTGCTGGAGTCGAACCGGGCCGTCGAGGAGCTGACCAAGCGCCTGGGCGGGATCGAGCCGAAGCGGCGGATGATCTCCTTCGCCGACCAGCCGCTCACCCGGTGGTTCCGCGGCCGTTCCGCCGCCCGCCGCCCCGGCGACGACGCCGACGGCCGGCCCACCGTGGTGCTGTGGCCGGACACGTTCACGAACTTCTCCGCCGACGCCCCCGGCAAGGCCGCTGTGGAGGTGCTCGAGGCCATGGGCTACCGGGTGCTGCTGCCCATGGGCAACGTCTGCTGCGGGCTGACCTGGCACTCCACCGGGCAGCTGGACATGACGCAGAAGGTGCTGCGCCAGACCCTCGACGTGATGGAGCCGCTGCTGGAGGCCGGGTACCCGATCATCGGGCTCGAGCCCTCGTGCACGGTCATGCTCCAGGACGAGATCACGGAGCTGCTCCCCGACGACCCCCGCGCCCGGCGCGTCTCCGAGCTGACGACGACGATCGGCGCGTTCGCGGCCCGCCACCTGGCCGAGGGCGGCCCGTGGCCGTTCCAGGAGCTGGCCACCGAGGCGGGACCGGCCGAGGCCCTGTGCCAGGTGCACTGCCACCAGAAGTCCATGCTCGGCTACGGCCCCGAGCTCGAGGTGCTGGAGAAGCTGGGCGTGGACACCGCCGTGGTCGGCGGCGGCTGCTGCGGGCTGGCGGGCAACTGGGGGTTCGAGCCGGGCCACTACGAGGTCTCGCAGACCCTCGGCGAGCGGGAGCTGTTCCCCGCGATCCGCGACGCCGCGGACGGGACGATCGTGCTCGCCGACGGCTTCTCGTGCCGCACCCAGATCGCCCAGGGCACCGGCGCCGACGGCGTCCACCTCGCCGAGGTGATGCGCGCCGCGCTGCCCCCGCAGGAGGCCGGCGAGCGGTAGCGCCCGTACCGGGAGCGGCACCGCCGGTGCCGCTCCCGGCCGGCGTGTCGGTGGCCCTGCCTAGAATGAAGGCCCTGGGAGGGCCCCCTCCTCAAGGCGTGGCCCGCCACGACGTCCGCACGAGGAGGATATCGCCCATGTCTTCGCTCTCCCCCGCTCCCCGGCCCGCCCTGGGTGCGCTGGCCCTCGCCTCCGCCCTGGCGCTGACCGCCTGCGGCGGCGAGCAGCCGGAGCAGGCCGGCACCGCCGGTGCCCCCGCGGCGAGCGAGAGCGCCTCCCCCGCCCCGGCGGAGTCCGCCGCGGGGGAGGGCACGGGGAACGACACCGGGGACACCGCGGGAACGGCCGACGAGCGGGCCGACGAGCGGGCCGACGAGCAGGCCACCGCCGAGCCCGCCGGCCCGCCCGCACCGGCGGACGGGCCCACGGGCTCCCCCGGTGCGCAGGAGCCCGCCGTCGACCCCACTGAGGGGAGCACGACCTCCGGCGACCCGGCCGAGGAGAGCAGGAACTCCGGCGACTCCGCCGCAGGAGGCGCCGCCGGTGCAGGAGGCACGGCCGCCTCCCGCACCGGCTGGTGCGCGACCTCTGCGCTGGACGTCTCCGCCGCTCCCGCGGGAGGCGCCGCGGGGTCGGTCTACGTGGACGTCACCGTGACCAACGCGGCCGAGGAGCCCTGCGTCCTCGGGGGCTATCCCGGGGTCTCCTTCGTCGACGCGGCCGGCACGGCCGTCGGCGTCCCGGCGGTGCGGGACGCCGGCGTCCCCGGGACCGGCCGGGTCCTCGCCCCCGGCGAGTCCGCCACCGCCGCGCTGCGCATGAGCGGAGCCGGCAACCACGCGGCGTGCGATGCCCGCGAGGCCGCGGGACTGCGCGTCTACCCGCCCGAGAGCACGGAGTCCGTGGTGGTCCCCTTCCCCGCCGAGGCCTGCACCGGCCCCGGCATCCAGCAGCTCGAGATCCAGGGCTTCGGTGCCTGACCCGGCGCTGAACCTGTTCACCGAGCACACCCGGGCCTGGTTCTCGGGTGCGTTCGCCGCGCCCACGGCCGCCCAGGAGGGCGCCTGGCGGGCGATCGCCGCAGGGCGCCACGCCCTGATCGTGGCACCCACCGGCTCGGGCAAGACCCTGGCCGCGTTCCTGTGGGCCCTGGACCGCTTCGTGGCCGAGGCCGCCGCGGACCCTGGGCCCGGGACGCCACCGCCCGGGAGCACCGCCGCGGCGCCCCGCCGCGGACCCGGGGCGGGGGCGAGCACGGCCCGGGCCGGCGCGGACGGCGGGAGCCTGCGCGCCAAGGCCCGCTCCGCGAGCGCCCGGGGCGAGCGGCGCGGCACCCGGGTGCTCTACATCTCCCCGCTCAAGGCGCTGGGCGTGGACGTGGAGCGCAACCTGCGGGCGCCGCTGATCGGCATCTCCCAGACCGCCCGCCACGCCGGGGTCGAGCCGCCGGAGGTCAGTGTGGGGGTGCGTTCCGGGGACACCCCGCAGGCTGTGCGCCGGGCCCTGCTGTCCAGTCCCCCGGACATCCTCATCACCACGCCCGAGTCGCTGTACCTGATGCTCACGTCCAAGGCCCGGGAGACCCTCACGGACGTGCACACCGTGATCGTCGACGAGGTCCACGCGGTGGCCGGGACCAAGCGCGGGGCGCACCTGGCCCTCACCCTGGAGCGGCTGGACGCCCTGCTGGAGAAGCCGGTGCAGCGCATCGGGCTGTCGGCCACCGTCGAGCCGGTCGAGACCGTCGCCCGGTTCCTGGGCGGGCGGGAGCCGGTGTCCGTCGTCGCGCCGCGGTCGGAGAAGAGGTGGGACCTCACGGTCTCGGTGCCGATCCCGGACATGACGGTGCTGGGCGGGCCGAGCGCCTCGCCGTCCCTGGCCGGGTCCGGCTTCGGGGACGACGACCTCGACGCCCTGGCGCCCACGACCACCGCGTCGATCTGGCCGCACGTCGAGGAGCGGGTCGTGGACCTCGTGCTCGAGAACCGGTCGACCATCGTGTTCGCCAACTCCCGCGGCCTGGCCGAGAAGCTCACGGCGCGGCTCAACGAGATCCACGCCTTCCGGGTGGAGCACACGGACCCGGACGGCGCCGGCCGGAACGGATCCGATCCGCCCGACGACGACGGTGCGCGCGGACTCCCGGCGGGATCCGCGCCCCAGCAGCTCGGTGAGGTGCTGCGGTCCGCCCTGTCCGGGGGCAACGGGGCGGCGGCCGGCGGGGCCGCCGCCGCCGAGCCCGCGGACCTGCGCCGGCAGACCGGCCGCTACGAGGGCGCGGCCCCCGTGCTGGCCCGCGCCCACCACGGGTCGGTCTCGAAGGACCAGCGGGCGGTCATCGAGGACGACCTCAAGACCGGGCGGCTGCGGTGCGTGGTGGCCACGTCCTCGCTGGAGCTGGGCATCGACATGGGGGCGGTGGACCTCGTGGTCCAGATCGAGGCCCCGCCCTCGGCGGCCTCGGGGCTGCAGCGTGTGGGCCGCGCGGGCCACCAGGTGGGCGAGGTCTCCCGCGGCCGGTTCTACCCCAAGCACCGCGGGGACCTTCTGGACGCGGCCGTCACGGTCGAGCAGATGCTGCAGGGGCGGATCGAGCCGCTCGCGGTGCCGCTGAACCCGCTGGACGTGCTGGCGCAGCAGACCGTCGCCGCCACCGCCCTGGGACCCGTCGAGGTCGAGGAGTGGTTCGACACCGTCCGCCGCTCCTCCCCGTTCCTCAGCCTGCCCCGCTCCGCCTTCGACGCGACCCTGGACCTGCTCTCGGGCCGCTACCCCTCCGACGAGTTCGCCGAGCTGCGGCCCCGCATCGTGTGGGACCGGGAGACCGGCACGATCGAGGGCCGGCCCGGGGCGCAGCGGCTGGCGGTGACCTCCGGCGGGACCATCCCGGACCGCGGCCTGTTCGCGGTCTACCTGGTGGGCGAGCAGGACGGGAAGAACTCCCGGCGGGTCGGCGAGCTCGACGAGGAGATGGTCTACGAGTCGCGGGTGGGCGACGTCATCGCGCTGGGCGCCTCCAGCTGGCGGATCGAGGAGATCACGCACGACCGGGTGATCGTCTCCCCCGCCCCGGGGGTCCCCGGCAAGCTCCCGTTCTGGCACGGCGACGGCCCCGGCCGGCCCGTGGAGCTGGGCCGGGCCCTGGGCCGGTTCAACCGGGAGATCGCGGGGGCCGCGGAGGACGAGGCCCGCGCCCGCCTGAGCGCGGCCGGCCTGGACCAGTGGGCCGCCGACAACCTGCTCGCCTACGTGGGCGAGCAGAAGGAGGCTGTGGGACAGGTCCCCTCGGACCGGTTGTTCGTCGTCGAGCGCTTCCACGACGAGCTCGGCGACTGGCGGGTGGTGCTGCACTCGCCCTTCGGGATGCCCGTGCACGCCCCGTGGGCGCTGGCCGTGGGGGCGCGGCTGCACGAGCGCTACGGGCTGGACGGCTCCGCGCAGGCGGCCGACGACGGCATCGTGCTGCGCGTGCCGGCCATGGAGGACGAGCCCCCCGGGGCGGAGCTGTTCCTGTTCGACCCCGACGAGCTGGACCGGATCGTGACCGAGGAGGTGGGCGGCTCGGCGCTGTTCGCCTCCCGCTTCCGGGAGTGCGCCGCCCGCGCCCTGCTGCTGCCCCGGCGCGATCCCGGCCGGCGCACGCCGCTGTGGCAGCAGCGCCAGCGCTCCGCGCAGCTGCTGGACGTCGCCCGGAAGTACCCGCAGTTCCCGATCATCCTGGAGACGGTGCGGGAGTGCCTGCAGGACGTCTACGACCTGCCCGCCCTCCAGGAGCTCCACCGGGCCGTGGAGCGGCGGGCGATCCGGGTGGTCGAGACCACCACCGAGCAGCCGTCCCCGTTCGCCCGCACCCTGCTGTTCGGCTACGTCGCCCAGTTCCTCTACGAGGGGGACTCCCCGCTCGCCGAGCGCAAGGCGGCTGTGCTCTCCCTCGACGCCGCTCTGCTCAACGAGCTCCTCGGCCGCGCCGAGCTGCGGGAGCTGCTGGACCCGGAGGTCATCGAGCGCACGGAGGCGGAGCTGCAGCGCCTGGCCGCGGACCGCCGGCTGCGCGGGATCGAGGGGGCCGCGGACCTGCTGCGCCTGCTCGGACCCCTCACCACGGCCGAGGCCGCCCGGCGGCTCCAGGACCCGGAGGACCAGGACGCCGCCTGCCCCGAGGCCGTCGCCGCCGGGTGGCTGGAGCGGCTCGTGGCCGCCAACCGGGCCCTGCGGGTGCACCTGCGCGGGGTGGAGCACTGGGCCGCGATCGAGGACGCCTCCCGGCTGCGCGACGCCCTGGGCGTGCCCCTGCCCATGGGGGTGCCTCTGGCGTTCGTCGAACCGGTGGACGACCCGCTGGCCGACCTCGTCTCCCGCTACGCCCGCACCCACGGGCCCTTCACCGTGGACGAGGCCGCCGCGCGGCTGGGGCTGGGCGCGGCCGTCGTGCGGACCACGCTGGAGCGGCTCGCCGCGGACCGGCGCGTGGTCGAGGGCGAGTTCCGGCCGGTGCGCCCGGACGCCGGCGGGGCAGGGCCGGCCGCGTCCGAGTGGTGCGAGGCGGAGGTGCTGCGCCGGATCCGGCGCCGCTCGCTGGCCGCGCTGCGCCGCGACGTGGAGCCGGTGCCGGGCCAGGTGTACGCCCGGTTCCTGCCGGCCTGGCAGCACGTGGGCCGGGGGCACCAGCTGCGCGGCGAGGACGGCGTGCTCACCGTCGTGGATCAGCTGGCCGGCGTCGCCGTCCCCGCCTCGGCCTGGGAGCCGCTCGTGCTCGCGGCCCGGGTGGCGGACTACCGGCCCGAGCTGCTCGACGAGCTCACCGCGTCCGGGGAGATCCTCTGGTCCGGGGCCGGTTCCCTGGCCGGCGACGACGGGTGGGTGTCCCTGCACCTGAGCGAGGCCGCCCAGCTGACCCTGCCCCCCGCCGAGACCCTCGCCGTGGCGGCGGCCGCCCTGGACTCCACCCTCGAGCGCCGCGTGCTCGACGTCCTCGCCCCGGGTGGCGCGTGGTTCTTCCCGCAGCTGCTGGGGCTGCTCGAGTCCGACGGGGGGCCGGTGCCCGCCGCCGAGCTGACCACGGCGCTGTGGAACCTTGTCTGGGCGGGACTGGTCACCAACGACACCTTCCTGCCGGTGCGCTCGCTGCTCGCCGGCGGCCAGGCCGCCCACCGGCACCAGGCCCGGGCCCCGCGGGGCCGCTCCACGGTCCGCCGGGGCGCGGCCCGGCTGCGCCCCGGCGGCAGCGCGTCCCGGCCGGGCAGCGGCGGGGCGCTGCGGGTCACGAGCGGGCCGGCCACCCTGGAGCGCCACGACTCGCCGCTGGTGGCGGGGCGCTGGTCGATGCTGCGCCCCGAGCCCCTCGACCCCACGCTGCGGGCCTCGGCCACCGCCGAGCTGCTCATGGACCGCTATGGGGTGGTGACCAAGGGGCCCGTGGCGGTCGAGGAGATCCCCGGCGGCTTCGCCACGGTCTACAAGGTGCTCTCCACCCTGGAGGACACCGGCCGGGCCCGCCGCGGCTACTTCATCGAGGGACTGGGCGCCGCCCAGTTCGCCCAGGCGGCCACCGTGGACCACCTGCGCACGTTCAGCACCGACGACCAGGTACGCGCCGAGGAGCCCGTGGCGCTGGCGCTGGCCGCGACCGATCCGGCCAACCCCTACGGGGCCGCCCTCGAGTGGCCGGAGCCGGTCGCCGCGGCCTCCCCGGACGGCGAGGCCGCGCCCGCGGGACGGCACCGGCCCGGGCGCAAGGCGGGCGCCGTCGTCGTGCTCGTGGACGGCGCCCTGGCCCTGTACGTGGAGCGCGGCGGCCGGACGGTCCTCGCGTTCACGGACGACACGGCCGCCCTGTCCGCTGCCGGCCCGGCCGTGGCCGAGACCGTCCGGCGCGGGGCGGTCGACAAGCTCACGGTCGAGAAGGTCAACGGCACAGGGGTCCTGGGCCACGGCCCGGTCGAGACCGCGGTCCGGGAGTCCCTCCTGGCCGGCGGCTTCTACTCGACCCCGCGCGGACTGAGGATGCGCCGGTGACCGGGGCGCCCGTGGAAGGAGGCCGCCGTGCCCGAGGGTGACACCGTCTACCGCCAGGCCGCGCTGCTGCGCCGCGCCCTGGCCGGGCAGGTCCTCACGCGCAGCGACCTGCGCGTTCCGTCGATCGCCACCGCGGACCTCTCCGGGCGCACCGTGACCGCGGTGCTCCCGCGCGGCAAGCACCTCCTGATCCGCCTGGACGCCGGGCCGGAGGGCTCGGTGCCGCTCACCCTGCACTCCCACCTGCTCATGGAGGGGATGTGGCACGTCTACCCGCGCGGCGCCCGCTGGCGGCGTCCCGGCTACCAGGCCCGGGCGGTCCTGGAGACCGCCGGGGCCCAGGCGGTGGGCTTCGACCTCGGGATGCTGGACCTCGTGGCCACGGCCGACGAGGACGAGCTCGTCGGCCATCTGGGCCCCGACCTGCTCGGCCCGGGCTGGGACCGGGCCGAGGCCCTGGCCCGGCTCTCCCGGCACCCGCGCCGGCCCGTGGCCGCCGCGCTGATGGACCAGCGCAACCTCGCCGGGATCGGCAACGTCTACCGCAACGAGATCCTCTTCCTTCAGCGCCTGCACCCCTTCACCCCGGTGGCCGAGGTCCCGGACCTCGGCGCCGTGGTGGACCTCTCCCACCGCCTGCTGCACGCCAACCGGGACCGCCCGCAGCGCTCCACCGTGGGCGGCCCGGCCCGGCGCGGCGAGCAGTTCTGGGTCTACGGCCGGGGCCGGCAGCAGTGCCGGCGCTGCGGGAGCCCGATCCGTGAGGCGCGGATCGACGACGCCGGGCTCGGCCCCGGCGAGGAGCACCCCGGTCCGCCGCAGGACCGCGCCCTGTGGTTCTGCGAGCGCTGCCAGCCGCCGACGTGACGGCGTGCTCCGGCATGGTCTTATCCTGAGAACGCCGCAGTTTCTGCCCCGGAACAGGAGACGACCATCGACACCGCACTGATCGACACCGCCTACTTCCCCGCCCCCGAGGACGGGACCGACGGCGAGGAGTTCCGCAGCGCGTCCCGTGCCTCCGCCGCGGCGCTCGACCAGCGCCCGGACGTGGTCCGCTACAAGAACCGCTTCGCCCTGAGCATCACCGACCAGACGCCCTACGACGTCATGGTGCAGAACCTGCTGTTCCTGCGCCGCGTGCTGGAGGAGGCGGGGATCGACCACCTCCTGGTCCGGGGCAACGACGAGCGGCCCGTGGTGGCGGTGGACCTGCACGACCGCGCGCGGCTGCGCGAGGCCCTCGTCGAGGCGGCCGTGGGCGAGCCGTTCTACGTCAAGCCGATGGACACGAAGAAGCAGACCTCCGAGCTGCTCGCGGACGGGGAGCTCACGCACCGCCGCAACGCCCGCGTGTTCCGGCTCTACCGGCCGCACTACTCGAAGCGCTCGAAGCTGTACTACGGCGCCGCGACCGGCGTGCAGATCGAGCTCTGGGAGTTCGGCGAGGACGAGATCCGCCTGCCGGTGGAGAACTCGCTGACCCGCCGCACCGTCTCCCGCGCCGAGGCCGTGCGCGGCAGCGTGCACCGCTTCGGCCAGCAGTGGACGACCATCGAGAACATGTTCGCCGACCACGCCAGCGACATCGACTTCGAGGTCGACATGGTCTTCTCGTGGGTCGACGGCTCCGACGCCGAGTACCGGCGGGTCCGGGCCTCCTACATGGAGGGTGCCGTGGTGGGCGAGGGCGACGACCACGAGGCGCGCTTCCGGCAGGTCGACGAGCTGAAGTACGCCCTGCGCTCGGTGCACATGTTCGCGCCCTGGGTCCGCACCGTCTACATCGCCACCGACTCCCGGCCCCCGGCCTGGCTGGCCGAGCACCCCCGGGTGCGCCTGGTGCGCAGCGAGGAGTTCTTCGCGGACACCTCGGGGCTGCCCGTCTACAACTCGCAGGCGGTCGAGGCGCAGCTGCACCGCATCGAGGGTCTGTCCGAGCACTTCCTCTACTCCAACGACGACATGTTCTTCGGCCGCCAGATCGGCCCCTCCCTGTTCTTCTCCCCCGGCGGGGTGACGAAGTTCGTGGAGGCCAGCACCCGCATCGGCCTGGGCGAGGGCCATCCCGAGCGCTCGGGCTTCGAGAACGCGGCCCGGGTGAACCGCAGACTGCTGTGGGAGCGCTTCGGCCGGATCACCACCCGGCACCTGGAGCACTGCGCCGCCCCGCTGCGGCGCAGCGTCGTGGCCGAGATGGAGCAGGAGTTCCCGCGCGAGTTCCGGAGCACCACCTCCAGCCGCTTCCGCGCCGCGGACAACATCTCGGTGACCAACTCGCTGTACCACTACTACGCGCTGCTGACCGGCCGGGCCGTGACCCAGGACACCGCGCGCACCGAGTACGTGGACACGACCACCCGGGCGGGGTTGCTGCAGATGGACAAGCTCCTGGGCCGGCGCAGCCTGGACATGTTCTGCCTCAACGACGGCAGCTTCCCCGAGGTGCCGGCGGCCGAGCGGGCCGAGCGGATGACGGAGTTCCTGGAGCGCTACTTCCCGATCAAGGCGCCCTGGGAGAAGTGACCGGGCCCTGCCGCTGACCGCGCCCCGCAGCGGGCCCCACCGGCAGGAGGCCTCCTCCGCAGAGGATCCGCACCGACCGGGGTGCCGCCATCGCGCCGCTCTCCCGCAGGCGGGGGGGGGTGGGTATCCGGGCCGGATCTCGGTAGCGTCAGGGACACCCGACCCGAAAGGACGTCACCGTGACCGACCACTACCACTCTCCGGACGACCTCAAGCGCATGACCGACTTCAAGGAGCTGGCCCCGCAGGAGTTCCAGGCCTTCGCCACGTTCGACGGGACGATCGGGCGGGACGGCGGCGCCATCGACCAGCTCCACCGCGAACTGATCGCGGTCGGCGTCGCCATCAGCTCCCAGTGCCCCTACTGCCTCGAGGTGCACGTCACCAAGGCCAAGAAGGCCGGCGCCTCGAAGGCCCAGATCGCCGAGGCGGTCATGGTGGCCGCAGGCCTGGGCGCCGGCGCAGCGGTCACCCACGGCACCATGGCCGTGCGGATCTTCGACGAGGCCTGACCCGCTCCCGCCGCTGCGCACGGGACCACCGGTTCGGCAGCTCGCGCCGAACCGGTGGTCCCGTCCGACCGGGGGCGGTGACGGCGGCGGCGGTGCTGGGACCGATGGGGTACCGGAAGCGGGTCCGCGGCGACCGTTGTGAACGGGAACACTGCCCGGTAGCCTCGGGACAGGCCGACGGAGGGTCCGGGCCACCGGACCGTCCACCAGGCAGAACGGCACCACCGATCACGCAGCGGCCGCCGGCGGCGCGGACCCCGGTTCTGGCTCGGCGAGCTCCCCAGCGGCACCTGCCCCACCCCTGGAGTTCCGCATGAGCACACCAGTGAGCCCCGTCCCGGCCGAGGCCCGGGAGCACCTGCGCGAGGCCATCGCGCTCGCGGTCGGCAACGCGACGGCCGACGGCGGGCCGTTCGGCGCCGTGGTCGTCACCGCCGACGGCCGCCGCTTCACCGGCGTCAACCGCGTCACCGCCGACAACGACCCGACGGCGCACGCCGAGGTGGTGGCCATCCGCACCGCCTGCCGGGAGCTCGGCACGTTCGACCTCTCCGGGGCGACCCTCTACGCGAGCTGCGAGCCGTGCCCGCTGTGCCTGTCCGCGTCCCTGTGGGCCCGCCTGCACGCCGTCTGGTTCGCCGCCGACCGGCACGACGCCGCGGCCGGGGGCTTCGACGACGCCGAGTTCCACGAGTACTTCACCCAGCCGGTGGAGGAGCGCTCCCTGCCGGTGCGTCCCGTCGATCTCCAGGAGCGCACCGCTCCCTTCGAGGCGTGGGCCGCGAACACGGCCCGCACCGCCTACTGAGCGCCGACCGCGGCGGAGTTCCGGGGACCGGCTGCGCCGCCCGGCCTGCCCGCTGGGGCCCTGCGACCGCCCCCAGCGCACCGTCCGAGCAGGACGCTGCCGGCCGTCAGCGCCCCCTCGGCCGCGCGGGCGTCCTGCAGGTCCGGCTCGTCGGCGGTGCCGGGGTGGTCGGTGCCGGTGCCCTCGCTGTCGTCGCCGATCTCCTGGGTGTCGTCGACGGCGGTGGCCATGGCGTGCAGGAAGGCGGTGACGGTGGCGGCCTGGTCGGG
>NZ_JAVHZE010000075.1:0-710 GCF_040981185.1 Kocuria sabuli | reverse complement strand
GGGGTGTCGACCTGCATCAGGTGCCCGTCCTTGAGCACCGCGACCCGGTCGCCCATGGTCATCGCCTCGACCTGGTCGTGGGTCACATACACCGTGGTCACGCCGAGCCGGCGGGTCAGCGAGGCGATCTGGGTGCGGGTCTGCACGCGCAGCTTCGCGTCCAGGTTGGACAGCGGCTCGTCCATCAGGAACACCTGCGGGGAGCGCACGATGGCCCGGCCCATGGCCACGCGCTGGCGCTGACCGCCGGACAGCGCCTTGGGCTTGCGGTCGAGGTAGTCGGTGAGATCCAGGATCTTGGCGGCCTCCTCCACGCGGGCCCGGCGTTCCTCGGCGGGGATCTTGGCGATCTTCAGGGCGAAGCCCATGTTCTCGGCCACGGTCATGTGCGGGTAGAGGGCGTAGTTCTGGAAGACCATGGCGATGTCGCGGTCCCGGGAGGGGACGTCGGTGACGTCGCGGTCGCCGATGAGGATCCGCCCGTCGGTGACGTCCTCGAGGCCGGCGAGCATGCGCAGGGTGGTGGACTTCCCGCAGCCGGAGGGGCCGACCAGGACGAGGAACTCCCCGTCGGCGACCTGCAGGTCCAGGTTCGTCACCGAGGGCCGCTCGGCCCCCGGGTACTGACAGGTGACATTGGCATAGCTCACAGCAGACATGGTTCAGGCCTCTTTCCCGGCAGGCACGTGCCGGACGATCCGAAGGAGAAG
>NZ_JAVHZE010000042.1:0-2342 GCF_040981185.1 Kocuria sabuli | reverse complement strand
AGCACCACATCGGGGCCTTCCACGACTGGATCACCGAAAAAGTCGGCGACACCATCCCCACCGCCGGCGCCACTAGCCAGGAGAAGATCCGATGAGCAACGACGACTATCGCGTGGGTCCTTCGCACGCCGAGGGGTCCACGGCACCGCCCGGCGAACAGCCCGCGACGCCGCCCGTGGACGACACGACCATGCTGCACGAGGCCGAGGCCGAGGAGGCCGCAATCCTCGACGAGCTGAAGGTCGGTGTCGTCGAGCGGCGCAAGTCCTTCCGCTCCGGACTGGAAGGCCTCGACCGGACCATCTTCGTGGTCACCGGCGCTCTCGTGGCCGCATTCGTGCTCTGGGGGTTCCTGAACACGGAGAGCCTGTCCAACGCCTCGACGGCGGCGCTGGGCTGGGTGCTGCAAACCGCCGGGTGGCTCTTCGTGCTCCTGGCCTCCCTGTTCGTGGTCTTCGTCCTCTGGCTGGCCATCGGCCGGTTCGGCAACATCCCGCTGGGCCAGGACGGTGAGCGCCCGGAGTTCCGGACGGTGTCCTGGATCTCGATGATGTTCGCCTGCGGCATGGGCATCGGCCTGATGTTCTACGGCGTCGCCGAGCCGCTCTACCACTACATCGCCCCGCCGCCGGCCACGGCCGACGCGCAGACGGCCGAGGCCATCGAGGCGGCGATGGCCACGTCCCTGTTCCACTGGACGCTGCACCCGTGGGCGATGTACGCGGTGGTCGGCATCGCCATCGCCTACGGCACCTTCCGGCTGGGTCGCAAGAACCTGCTCTCCGAGGCGTTCGTCTCGATCTTCGGGCGCAAGGCCGTGGACGGCATCGGCGGGAAGATCATCAACATGCTCGCCATCTTCGCGACCGTGTTCGGGACCGCCGCGTCGCTCGGCCTGGGCGCCCTGCAGATCGGCAGCGGTCTGCAGTTCAACGGCGTCATCGCCGAGGTGACCACCCCGATGCTGGTGGCCGTCATCGGAGTGCTGACGTTCTGCTTCGTGGCCTCGGCCGTCTCCGGCATCGCCCGCGGCATCCAGTTCCTCTCGAACACCAACATGGTGCTGGCCCTCCTCATGGCGATCATCATCTTCGTGGTGGGCCCCAGCGTCTTCATCCTCAACCTCATCCCCTCCTCGGTGGGCTCCTACGCGCAGATGCTGCCGGAGATGTCCGCCCGCACGGAGGCCGTGGGCGACGAGGGGATGCGCGAGTGGCTCTCCGGATGGACCATCTTCTACTGGGCCTGGTGGGTCTCCTGGACCCCCTTCGTGGGCATGTTCGTCGCCCGGATCAGCCGGGGCCGGACCATCCGCCAGTTCGTGGTGGGAGTCCTCGTGGTGCCGTCGCTGGTGTCCCTGCTGTGGTTCGCCGTCTTCGGCGGCACGGCCATCGACATCCAGCGCCGGGCCGACGCCACGCCGAACCCGGACGACGGCATCGCCACGGTCGTGGACGGGTCCCCGACCATCTCCTTCGACAGCGCGATCTACGACATGTTCACCGGCCTGGACCTGCCGCAGGCCGTGACCGTCGCCCTCGCCGTGCTGGCCATGGTGCTCACCGGGATCTTCTTCGTCACGGGTGCCGACTCGGCGTCCATCGTGACCGGCTCGCTCAGCTCCCGCGGCAGTCTGGAGCCCTCCCGCCCCGTCGTCATCTTCTGGGGTGTGCTCATGGGCAGCGTCGCCGCGGTGATGCTCCTGGCCGGCGGCGACGATCCCGCAGCCGCCCTGGGCGGCCTGCAACGGATGACGATCGTGTCCGCTCTGCCGTTCATCCTGGTGATGTTCCTGCTGTGCTTCGCGCTGGCCCGGGACCTGCGCCAGGACCCGATGTGGCTGCGCAAGCGCCTGTCCGACTCCGTGATGAACCGCGCGGTGCGCAACGCCGTCGACGAGTACGGGCACCAGAAGTTCACCCTCGTGACCCGGGAGAGCACGGATCCGAACACGGCCCAGTTCCAGGCCGTGGACGCGACGGCCGCCGGTCAGCCGATCTACGCCCCGGAGAACAACGGCCAGGCCCGGAGCAAGAAGGGGTCGCACCGCTCCTGAAAGCCGTGCTGGGCCGGGTCGCCACCGGCCCAGCACGCGCACTCCGTGCCCCGGCCGTTCCACTCGTCTCCGAGCGGAACGGCCGGGGCACGGCAATGTCGATTGACTACCATGGGGTCATGTCCCCATCCGATCCACGACCCCCGATCAATTCCGATACCACCAAGGAGCAGAACGGCTCCGACGGAGTGACCTCCGGAGGTGTCCAGTCCGTCGACCGGGCCATCACGGTGCTCGAGGTCCTCGCCCGGACCGGCGGATCGACGGTGACCGAGGTGGCCGCGGA
>NZ_JAVHZE010000041.1:0-2567 GCF_040981185.1 Kocuria sabuli | reverse complement strand
TGAATTGCGCACCCGTTCACCGATTTTCACGCATCTTTCTCGCCTATCTGTGCGTTCAGCATGGCGTAAAGCGCTTCAGCCTGATCGTGCAGATGCTCACAGCAGCCGGCTGCCTCATCCAGATCCATCTGTTCGAGCCGTTCGAGGAGGAGGAGTGTCTGTGAGCGGATAAATTTGGCCATGTTGAGGGCGGCGGATTCCTGTCTGGTCACTGGTGATTTTCCCCGTCTGGTGATGATTTTTGCGTGAAAAGAGCATGCCGTCATTCTGGTGCATAGTCATGCATGCCGTTAAAATTTAACAGGCGCGTTTCTGACGGGTTCCGGGGTGGTTTGTTGTGGTTTTTGTCATGGTTCCGTCAGAAACGCGCTGAGCGCGTCTGAGGCGGTGCGGGCAACGGATGTTATGGTAAATTCTTGGGGGCTTGATTATAAAATACCGCACTTCCTCTTATGTCTTGTGCTTTTTAGACAACCCTGAAAGCTTTTAGCTTTGGTGATGCAATTTGCTGGGATTTTGGCGGAGAACCACAGGTAAAGAAAAAGGCCACATTAGCGGCCTTTTTCGGAGAATATGCTCAGTGCGGAATTTCGGAGACTTCTTTAACGTCGGTTTTATTGATCTGCTGTTTGACACCATTCGCGTCTGTATAGCCAAGCAGGCCTGAGTCTGATTCTTTAGGTTTGCCGTCGCTGACAATAGTGCGACCGTCATTGGTGTGTATGGCATAGCTTGTGCGCGTGCAGCCGGTGAGGGCTGAAAGCGCAACTGCCGCTGCGAACACTGAAACAAAAATCTTTTTCAAAGCCAGCTCCTTTTATCCATATCAGTTTTGGTCACTAACCATCTAACTATAGGTTATTTTTTATGTGAAAAGAGGCTTGATGGTGGGCTGTATATCGAGTTAGGCGCGAGGTGCTATGGTCAAAGTGTGGTGTCAAGCGGGGAGGAGGCTTATATGAGATGTAATCCAGCAGATACATATACCAAGATGATTTAAGTATTCCTCTTTGTGAGGTTGGATGTCTAATTTATAAAGGATCTTCTTGAGATCCTTTTTTTTCGCGCGTAATCTCTTGCCCTGTAAACGAAAAAACCACCCTGGCAGGTGGTTTTTCGAAGGTTAGGTAATCCTGGCAGATCCCCTAACCGTGGTAACAGTCTTGTGCGAGACATGTCACCAAATTTGTCCTTTCAGTGTAGCCTCACTAAGGCCGCCACTTCAAGAACTCTTGATACATCTCTCGCACATCCTGTTTACCAATGGCCGTTGCCAATGGCGATTAGTCGTGTCTTTCCGGGTTGGACTCAAGTTGATAGTTACCGGATAAGGCGCAGCGGTCGGACTGAACGGGGGGTTCGTGCATACAGTCCATCCTGGAGCGAACTGCCTTCCCGGAACTGAGTGTCAGGCGTGGAATGAGAAACCGCGGCCATAACAGCGGAGTGACACCGGTAAACCGAAAGGCAGGAATGCGGGGGAGCACGAGGGAGCCACCAGGGGGAAACGCCTGGTATCTTTAAGCCGCATCGGGTTTCGCCACCACTGATTTGAGCGTCAGATTTCGTGATGCTTGTCAGGGGGGCGGAGCCTATGGAAAAACGGCTTTGCCGTGGCCTTATGCCTTTTTCGCTAAGAACCTTCCTGGCATTCTCCAGGAAATTTCTGCTCTGTACGTAAGCCCGTACCGCTCGCCGCAGCCGAACGACCGAGCGCAGCGAGTCAGTGAGCGAGGAAGCGGAATATCTCCTGTATCACATATTCTGCTGACGCACCGATGCCGCCTTTTTCTCCTGCCACATGAAGCACTTAACTGACATCCGCATCCGTGCCAACATATTAAGCCAGTATACACTCCGCTAGCGCTGCGTGACTGGTCCGGCGCTGCGCCCGGAACCCGCCTGTACCGGTTAAGCAGCCGTTCTGGTCTGACTGCGATTTTTTTCATTCCTGCCCGCTACCCTGTAAACCTTTCTTCTGCGTTGCCGTTAACAGGAGGTAAGCCATGTTTGGTTTTTCCTCCGGAGCCCTGATGACTTTTAATGATGATGAGCGACACCTGCTTGTGTCCGTTGTTTCGGGCTGGCTCCGGCGTGCCGAAGGGGATGCCGGAGCCATGATGCTGGATGCATACCGGCAGATTTTGTCTGAAACCGAACCGGCCGCAAGGGCGGTCATGCTCGAATTTCTTGAATCAGTTCGCATTCATTACGTTTCGTCCTGAGCATTTCCTGAAGCATTTCCTGAATTTTTGTCCATACTCAATCCAGGCGGCCGTCACGGACGGTGGTCGTCGTTCCATGATGCTGTTATGGAAGATTGAGAGTAATCTAACTTGATTGAGTTCCGGGCGTGTCGCCCGGTTTTTTTTGCTGTTTCCCGGTGTCCGCTCCCGGACAGGATGTGCATTTGTAATACCGCGCACGCGGCGGCATCACAAATACCCCGTTCAGGGCTGCGCCCCGACACCCCGCCATCGCCTCACGGCCGCGCACTGAATTGCGCACCCGTTCACCGATTTTCACGCATCTTTCTCGCCTATCTGTGCGTTCAGCATGGCGTAAAG
>NZ_JAVHZE010000040.1:0-3559 GCF_040981185.1 Kocuria sabuli | reverse complement strand
CCTCGCCCTCGGCCTCGTCATCTGACCCACACCCACAGGACCCCCGGTCGCCTCGCGGCCGGGGGTCCCGCCGGAGTCGAGGTGCGGGTCGTGCCCAGGGCACAGCGACAGCACCCCACCCGCCCCCGGGTCGGGGCGCTGTCGCCGTCAGGAACCGCCAGGCCCGGGCGGGCCCGGGACGCCGCGGTCGATCAGTCGGCCGTGGACCTCCGAGCACAGGCCGCGACGGCTTCGGCCACGGCCGGGGCCACCCGGGGGTCCAGGGCCGAGGGCACGATGTGCGCCGCTGCCAGCCCGTCCGCGGCGGCGATGGCCGCGATGGACTGGGCCGCGGCGATCTTCATCTCCGCGGTGATCCGGGTCGCCCCGGCGTCCAGGGCACCGCGGAAGATCCCCGGGAAGGCCAGCACGTTGTTGATCTGGTTCGGGAAATCACTGCGACCCGTGGCCACCACCGTGGCGTACTTCGCGGCCACGTCGGGCATGACCTCCGGGTCCGGATTGGCCAGGGCGAACACGATCGCGTCGGCGGCCAGCTCGGTGAGGTACTCCTCGGGGACCTTCCCCCCCGAGACCCCCACGAGGACGTCGGCATTCTCCAGTGCGTCCTTGGGCCCGCCGATGAGCCCGCGCGGGTTGGTGCGGATGGCGTAGTCGGCCTTGATGGCGTTGAGGTCGTCACGCTCCCGCGAGACGATGCCGCGGGAGTCCAGCAGCACCACGTCGGGAATGCCCTGGGTCAGCAGGATCTCGGTGATGGCGATGCCGGCCGCCCCGGCCCCGGCGACGACGACCTTCAGGCCCGCCAGGTCCTTGCCCACCACGGTGGCGGCGTTGAGCAGGGCCGCCAGCACGACCACGGCGGTGCCGTGCTGGTCGTCGTGCATCACCGGGATGTCGAGCTCCTCGATCAGGCGGGTCTCGATCTCGAAGCAGCGCGGGGCGGAGATGTCCTCGAGATTCACCGCCCCGAAGGACGGGCGCAGCAGCTTGACGGTGCGCACGATCTCCTGGACGTCCTGGGTGTCGAGCACGATCGGGATGGAGTCCAGGTCGGCGAAGGTCTTGAACAGGGCGGCCTTGCCCTCCATCACCGGCAGCGAGGCGGCCGGGCCGATGTCGCCCAGGCCCAGCACGGCCGAGCCGTCGGAGACCACCGCCACCAGCCGGCCCGCCCAGGTGTGGGTGGCCGCCATCGCGGGGTCAGCGGCCACGGCCCGGGAGACCTCGGCCACCCCGGGGGTGTAGGCGATCGACAGGTCCCGGCGGGTGGCCAGCGGGGACGTCGGGACCACCGAGAGCTTGCCCCCCTCGTGCTCGGCGAAGATCTCCTCGCGCGTGATCGGGCCGGGCTGCTCGTGCTGGTCGGACATGTGCTCTCCTCGTTGAGGGCGGATCGGGTGCCACCATTGTGCGCCACCCGTGAAACCAGCAGACGGCGCACCCGACCACCCCGCGCGCCGGGGGAGCCTCGGCAGGCACCGACGAGCCCTGTGCCTGCCGACGACCCATGGACAGCCCGTTGCGCTCGACCTGCTCCCGCACAGCGCAGAATTCCGCAGCAAGACCTCGCCGCGACGCGGTCCACCTGCTGTGGACCTCGTGTCGGGCGCAAGGGACCGAGCCGCTTCTGCGCCGTCACCGGCCTCCCGCGCTGCGGCGCGCCGGGACCGGCCCCGCACCCCGTCGCCCCGGACCACCCGGACCGCGGCCGCGAGGACCCCCGCGCGGGAGAAGTTTCCGCGCGGTCCACGACGCGGGCGGTCGTCGTTCACGAACCCGTGCCACCGTCCCGAACTGTGCAGAGAACCAGAACGGATCCCCGGCATGCGGCCGTCGACTTCGTGAGCCTGGCCATCGCCGTCGTGTCCGTGCTCTGCGCGGTGTTCCTCCTCGGTGGCTGGACCCTGCCGGACTGGATCGTCCTCGCAGGCCGGTGGATCCCGGCTCTGGCCTCGCTCGTGGCCATGCGGGTGCTTCCTCTCCCCGGCGGCCTCAGCACCTGGTGGGCGCTGCGCCCGGGTGGCCGGCGCCGGCTCGTGACCGGCGGTGTGGTGGGGGTCGGCGTCCTCCTCGCGGCCTACACGCCGCCGGCGCTGATCGCCGGCGCCACGGGGCTCGCCGCTCCCCTGTCCTGGCCGGAGCTCGCACCGATCCTGCTGCTGGTGGTGCCGATCGTCGCCGTCTACTCCCTGAGCACCTTCGGGGAGGAGGTCGCCTGGCGCGGCTACCTGCAACGGCTGCTCGCCGGCTGGGGCTTCTGGCCATCCTCGACAGTCGTCGCCGGCGTCTGGGTGCTGTTCCACGTCCCCCTGCACGGCACCCTCGCTCTCCAGGGGACGCTGCCCGCGCACGCCCTGGTGGGCAGCACGCTGCTGCTCTTTCCGCTGGGGCTCTTCCTCAGTGCAGCGGTGCGCCGGTTCGGCAGCGTCTGGCCTGCGGTGTTCGCTCATGCGCTGCCGATGTCGGCCTTGAACCTGGTGCAGAACCCCGATGGACTCCCTCCGGGTTCCTTCTGGGCGTTCACCGCGCTCAGCGCCGCGGCCCTCCTCGGGGCAGCCCTCCTGCTGGCACCCCGGAGGACCCACGCGGCCCCCAGGCCCCTCGTCGCCGGCGCAGGATGAAGCCCCTTGCCACCGTTCCCGGCGTGGATCCTCCGACACGCACGCCCCGTGGGAACTCCGGCTCCACACCACACCCTGATGATCATCGCCCCGCGATGCACCTGAGTCCGGCACACCGGCGATCGGGGCGCTCCGATGCCCCGCAGGGTGGGTCGACCCAGCAGCGCGCTTCTCTCGCAGGCACCGACGGCGACACGCGGAGGGATCCTCGCCGTAAGGCCAAGGGTCAGCAGCACCGACGTGATCAGCCACCCGTGATCAGCTACCTTGGTCGCTCCACCCCGTTCAGCCAACTCCATCACCGTCTGGAAGGACAGTTCATGTCTGTCGTCGTCACTGCTGTGTTCACCCCCGCCGCCGACTCCCGCGACCGGCTCGTCGAGGCCTTGCAGGAGGCCATTCCCGCCGTGCACGAGGAACCAGGGTGCCTGCTCTACGCGATTCACGACGCCGAGGACGGGTCGATCGTGATGATCGAGAAATGGGCCTCTGACAGCGACCTCGCAGCGCACGCCGAAGGGCCCGCGGTCGCACGCCTGAACACCCTCATCGACGGACTGATCGCGGAACCCGTCCTGGTCACCACCATGGCGGCGCTGCCTGCCGGCACGACCGATCAGGGTGCGCTCTGAGAGGACCTACGGCGAGGATGCGATCGGCCGGCCCGGTCAGGTCCCGGGAGCCCAGCGCCACGTCGAGGCGGATGGTCTGCCGGGCGTCGGCGAGGGCGGCCGCCGCGTGGGCGGCCATCCGCGGACAGGAGCTCACGGCAGGAACGAGGAATCGCCACCCGGCCGGAGCCGGGTGGCGATTCCTGGAGCGGCGTCGGAGCGCTCAGCCCGATGCCGGAGATCCCGTCAGGGAATCAGTGGGAGCTCATGCCACCACGGTGATGTTCGCGGCCTGGGGGCCCTTGGGGCCGTCCTGGGTCTCGA
>NZ_JAVHZE010000074.1:0-732 GCF_040981185.1 Kocuria sabuli | reverse complement strand
GACCGGGCCATCACGGTGCTCGAGGTCCTCGCCCGGACCGGCGGATCGACGGTGACCGAGGTGGCCGCGGAGCTGGAGGTGCACAAGTCCACCGCCTCGCGGCTGCTCAGCGCCCTGGAGATCCGGGGCCTGGTGCACCATCCGAGCGACGGCAGCAGGTACCAGCTCGGTTTCGGCATCCTGCGGCTGGCGCACGCGATCCCCGGCCGCCTGAGCGTGGTGGCCGAGGCGCGCGACGAGGTCCGGGGTCTCGCACGGACCCACTCCGAGACGGTCAACCTGGCGGTCCTCCGGGAGGGCCACGCCGTCAACGTGGACCAGGAGATGGGGCCCTCCTCGGTCGCGACCCACGACTGGATCGGCAGCCTGACCCCGCTGCACGCCACGTCCAGCGGGAAGGTGCTGCTGGCCGGTCTGCCGTCCGACGAGAGGGCCCACATCATCCGCGTCCATGGACTGCCCGCCCTGACCGGGCGCACCATCACGTCGAGGAAGCAGCTGGAGCGCCAGTTGATCGAGGTCGCCGCGCGGGGCTACGCCACCGTGTGCGAGGAGTTCGAGATCGGGCTGAACTCCGTCGCCGTGCCCGTGCGGGACCATCTCGGCACGGTCACCGCCTCGATCAGCGTCTCCGGGCCGGCGTTCCGGTTCACGGAGGAGAAGATGGCCGACGTCGTCGAGGACCTCAAGGAAGCCGGTCTGCGCGTGAGCAGGCGCATGGGGTACGTCCCC
>NZ_JAVHZE010000073.1:0-732 GCF_040981185.1 Kocuria sabuli | reverse complement strand
GGCGTTACGTGGGAATTTCGCGCGGGTACACAGGCCCAGAAGTACATTCAGGGCATTCCCGGTACCGAAAACGAAATCAGCGTGGGAACCGAGGTAACGAGCGCTACAGCGTGGACACGAACCTTCACCAATACACAGCTTTCAGCGGTTCGTTTACGCCTGAAATGGCCATCGCTTTTCAAGCAGGAGGACGATGGCGATCTGGTTGGTTACTCGGTTAATTATGCGATTGACTTGCAGACGGACGGCGGGACATGGCAGACAGTCCTCAATACCAGTGTGACCGGGAAAACGACCTCAGGTTATGAGCGTAGCCACCGTATTGATTTACCTCAGGTGGGCAGCACCTGGACAATCAGACTACGCAAAATTACCGCTGACGCCAACAGCGCGAAAATCGGCGACACGATGACGCTACAGAGCTTCACTGAGGTGATTGATGCGAAATTGCGATATCCGAACACCGCGCTGCTGTACATTGAATTCGACTCCAGCCAGTTTAATGGTTCTATACCTCAGATCTCCTGTGAGCCTCGTGGCCGCGTTATTCGGGTTCCTGATACTTACGACCCGGAAACCCGCTCTTACAGCGGGACATGGACCGGGGCGTTTAAGTGGGCATGGACGGATAACCCTGCGTGGATAATTTACGATCTGGTTGTTTCTGACCGGTTCGGCCTCGGTCACCGTTTGACTGCTGCTAACATCGATAAATGGACGCTTTATCAGGTC